>VFKH01000037.1 GCA_009885615.1 Parachlamydiales bacterium | reverse complement strand
CTATATGCGGACTGCTTTCACTGCACTGTTTTTTTATCCATGCCTGAGGATCTTCTTTATATTCTCCAAGATTCTGACCAGAAAAAGCCTGAAGATCCGTAAAAAAAGCTAGGTCAAAAATTTGACCTATAGGAAGCTTTCTATGAGCTGCAGATACAAAAAGCAGCCCAAGGGCTTCTAAAATCTCTTTTTCGGCAGGAGTTGCAGCTGTAGGTGCTGTAGGCCTAAGTAATTCTGTACCTGGATTTTTAGGAATACAACCAAGCTTAGATAGCTGAGCAAAAAGTTGTGATATCAGATGTCTGCCCAGCCCCCCTACATCGCTACCTTCTTGAGGAGTCCCATCCTCATTTAAGAAGACAATATTTGGGAAAGGCCCAACTCTTAAAAAAGGCAAAAGAGCCTTTAGAACTTTTAGAGGGTTTTCATTAAGATCTTTCCAGGATATATGGAATGGCTCCCAATCATTGGGAGGAACCTCTCGAACTTCCAGACTTAGAAGCGGGCACCCCTGGCTAACAACCCTGGCGGATGGGTGCAGGATGGGGAGTACGGCAAGAAGAGGACAATCGTAACAGTAGAGCTCGGTGCATCTAGGAAGCTCAGGAAGTCCGCTAAGAAGCCAGCAATTGGAACAGTTAAGATGGCGGCAGCTAGGAAGCTCGGGAAGTACGCTAAGAAGCCAGCAATTGGAGCAGTATAGATGGGTGCAGCCAGGAAGGGCGGGCAGTGAAGTAAGAAGCGGGCACCCGGAGCAATTAAGAGTGGTACAGCTAGGAAGCTCGGGGAGTGTTGTAAGAAGTGGGAACCACGAGCAGTAAAGAGTGCTACAGTTAGGTAGCTCGGGGAGTGTGGTAAGAAGTGGGCACCATGAGCAGTAAAGATGGGTGCAGCCAGGAAGGGCGGGGAGTGCGGCAAGAAGCGGGCACCCGGAGCAGTTAAGATGGGTGCAGCTAGGAAGGGCGGGGATCGCGGTAAGAAGCGGGCACCCGGAGCAGTTAAGATGGGTGCATCTAGGGAGATCGGGGAGTGTGGTAAGAAGCGGACTCCCTTGGCAATTAAGTCCCTTAAGGTTTAAATTAGAAAGGCAAGAGGGGAGGGAGCTAATCATTGACCCTGGGACATTAAGCTCGAAGGTATCATTTAAGTAACATTCTAAAATCCGGTTTTTTACTTCCTGAGCAACCTCTTTGCAAGGACCTTGTGTTGCAACCCATGCGTCAAGATCACGAATGATATTAGGAATAACGGGAAATCTGCTCACACGGCCTGAAAGGGAGGCACGGATCTCACAAGCCCCTTGCAAGACTCTATAAACTGCTAAAGCTAAACAAGCAAATCGAGATACGTATAAAAGAGTCTCCGAAAAAGAGAGAGTATGATCAGCAGGACATTGAGGTCCTTGAGGGTTCAATCGATTAAAAGGATTCATATTAAAACTAAATTCTATTAAAAGTACCCATATTAAAACCAGATTAATCTTTAAATTTTTGGTTATAAAGCCCTAAATGCTTATGGGCTTTTCGGTTGTATAGTAGCGCCTACGGCCTCTAAAGCTGAGTTGCTGCCTTGGGGTTATGATTATCCTTTGGAATTATCGCTCAACCAAATTGGAAAGATGACCTAAGAGATTTTAAGAAATTAGGAAAGCCCCGTTTGTTTTTGGGTCTTATGGCTGGTTGTACAGAGCGAAGTAGCGGTGCCCCTATGTTTCAAGACGCTCATATTTTCATAAAATTAAGATACTTTTAGCCATCATATCCAAATAGAGCTTCTTGGGACCTAAAAAAGGAGCCTTGTTGTCTATCTGGGCTTTAAAATGATTATTCGACAACGAAAAATCAGACTTTTTCAGGGTCGACTAAATAGGATGTGAATGAATTTCTTGAGTTTGTAGTGTCGGTAGATGAAGGTCAAGCTGATTTGGATGATATTAGTAATTATTTTGGAAAAATTTATTCTTAAAGATGCTTTTCACATCGCATCGTTACCGATTTTCCTGTGATAATCTTGTCATTTGGAATGTCTTTGAGTAGATCAAAAATCCTTAACGTGCTTTATAATCCCAATTCTGAGCTGACCCCAATTAGACAGAATAGAAATCTAGGTTTTATCGATTTGTTTTAGAATGCCATTCCACAAATTAATACGCATCTTTAGTGCTTGCAATGAAACGGTGGTAGCCCCTTCCCATTTGACGGCATCATCTCCACATAATTCATCTATCATTTGAAGCGACATAGGTCCATGTTCACCGCCATCAATTTCTATATGTCTCTCTAGGTAATAAACAAGGCGCGAAGTTGAAACGCAGTCTTTATTCTCCAGGCCTTTTACAATTTCAATGAACATGTCAGGAATTAAATCTTCCCTACCAAAAGTAAATACAGCGGCAATTTCATGAAGTTTCCCTCCTTCAATAATGCTGAACGTAAAATCAATGAATTCCCTAGTTTCTAGGTTTACTTTTTTTAGATCAAGCGCTGAGGTAATTTCGTTGCCTATCGAAATGTTATGAACAAATTCTAATACAGGTTTTGTCTCTGCACCCAGATCTTCCATCGCCTGTATGTACAATTCAAAATGACTAGCAGGCACATTGTTGGGACCGATATCACTTTCTTCCCCCAAAACAATTTCATTAATTAATCGTCTGGTAGAAGGGCTTCCTATTGGAACCCATGGCAATGTTACACAGGTCAATCCTTTTTGCAACGCTTTTAATAAACTCATAAAATCCCATACTGCATACGTGTGTTGCTCCATGAAAATCTGGAGTGATTTATGCGTATCGAGTTTTAAATAGAGCGGATGTTCAAGTAATTCTTGTCGCAATGGCGCAATAGATGCTAAAAGCATTTTTATATTTTGATTCATCTCAGTTTAACACCTAATTCTTTTAATTGTTCTGTAATTATGGGTGAAGATGCATCAATCATAGGGTCTTTTCCGCTATTATTTTTCGGAAATGCTATGAAATCACGAATTGATTGTGACCCTCCTAATGTGGCGAGCAATCGATCCAACCCAAAAGCTAAGCCGCCGTGAGGTGGTGCACCGTATTCAAATGCCGTCATTAAAAATCCAAATTGCGCTTGCGCTTCTTCTTTTGTGAAGCCCAATAAATTGAACATTCTTGATTGCAAGGCTTTATCATTAATTCGAATGGATCCTCCTCCTAATTCAACGCCGTTCATCGCTAAGTCATGGGCGTTTCCTCTAACTTTTTCTGGATCGCTATCAAGTAAGTTCATGTCTTCTGGCTTTGGAGACGTAAACTGATGATGCAAAGCATAAAAAAATTTGTTGTCCTCACCCCATTCCAACAAAGGAAAATCTTTTACCCATAAGCGTTTAAAAACCGAAGGATCTCTTAATCCTAATATATTGGCAAGGTATAAGCGTAATTCACCAAGTAGTTTTCGGGTTTTTTCAAGATCCCCGCAAAGCAATAATAATAGCTCACCGGGCTTTGCTTTTACGGCCATCAACCAGTCTTTTAATGCGGCTTCGTCATAGAATTTATCGACCGACGATTTTATCCAGTGACAAGAAGAAAACTCTTTCCTTCAGGGTAGAGATGAATTCTTGCCTGATTTAAGTCTCTGGGGGTTTTTGCTGTTCGATGTATTGGCGTACAATAGCCAAGTGGCGCGCCTCCGCATGAGCCCGCAAAATAACTAGG
>VFKH01000058.1 GCA_009885615.1 Parachlamydiales bacterium | reverse complement strand
TTTCATCATTCAATCCTTTCACCTTTTCAAATTTCATAAAATCCCAAATGGCTTGGAGTATGAAGGAAATCTGATATTGAGTCAAAACCCTAGTTTCGAAAGAGGTCTAATGATAAAATCAACACCTATAGATCCATAGACTTGAAAGGTGGACCCAATCCTGCCTTTTAGAGAAAATACTAGTGGAATTTGCCACACATTCGTCGGCTCTGGAATTCCAATGACCCGGCCATTAGCCGACCAATAACTTCCTTTTAAACCCATGCCATAATGTTTAAAAATCCACCATGTGGAGTCCAAAGTAATAATATCTTCTATACCATTACCATATACCTCTTTAAAATAACGATCACTTTTCCAAACATATCCGCTTGAAGCTACGAGGTCGAAACATGAAGGGGCACATGATTTAATATCTTTCGATAAAAATTGGGGCCTAGCTCCTTGAGAAGAGCTGGGAATTTTAGAATCCATTTCCAAATAGAGCTCTTTGTCATAATAAGGAAATCCCCCTGTACTCATATATTCTTCTCTCTCTACTATCTGCTCATCAGATTGCCAAAGAGCCCCTACCATGGGGGTATATTCTGTATCGGCTGCCTCTACATCAAGATATCCATCCCTCTCTACTATCTGCTCATCAGGTTGCCAAAGAGCCCCTATCATGGGGCTATATTCTGTATCAGCTGCCTCTACATCAAGATATCCATCCCTCTCTACTATCTGCTCATCAGATTGCCAAAGAGCCCCTACCATGGGGCTATATTCTGTATCAGCTTCCTCTACATCAAGATATCCATCCCTCTCTACTATCCGCTCATCAGATTGCCAAAGAGCCCCTGTCATGGGGCTATATTCTGTATCAGCTGCCTCTACATCAAGATATCCATCCCTCTCTACTATCCGCTCATCAGATTGCCAAAGAGCCCCTATCATGGGGGTATATTCTGTATCAGCTTCCTCTACATCAAGATATCCATCCCTCTCTATTATCCGCTCATCAGATTGCCAAAGGGCCCCTACCATGGGGGTATATTCTGTATCGGCTGCCTCTATCTTATATAACGCTTCTCTATTAGTCTTTTCATCCGCATCCAGGGTCTCTTCTACTTGCCAAGAAGCATCTTCCATCTGGTAGTTCTTAACAATTCCCACACTCTCTTCTAAAATAAGCTTATTTTTATTTTCTAGTGGAGTTTGTCCATAACAGGTCCTGAAAAAGGACAGTATTAAAGTGACAGTGACTAAGCTTTTTATTTGAAAATATAAGAGCCCTGTTTTTTTTTTCACATAATCCCCAAGAAAACATTTCTTTTTCTAAAAATCATTTAATATCAATATGCCTTATTTGAAAATAATTTTATAAATTGACGAGGAATCTCTCATAAGGCTAAAAGTAAATACCCTGAAATGGACCATCTGTTACTTCACTTATCATGGATAATAGCTCTATCAACTAGTCGTACAGATATAAATATTTTTTAATTATATTTTCTATAAGCTTTTCAGCTTACGGAAAATTACGACGAATTACTTAGATGTCTCACAGAAAAAAAATACTCAGCTCATCGAAGAAAATCTATAGCTAAAATAGGACAATAAAAAAGTATTGAAATTGGGTCAGGGGGCATTCAAATATTCATAAAAAGGTCATAAAAATTTGAATGCCCGAAAATAAAAGAAAAGTAATTGGTTTTTATTAGCACACAGAAGCGGGTAAGTTCATGATCTTAGTAACCAGCTTCTTCCAGTCTTTGGCAGGGGTGGAATCACTATACTTACTATGTATGCTTTGCCGTCTCCACATCCAATAATCGCATTATTACCAGAGATTGCAACACTTGTAACTGAACTAGTCCCTAGTCCGCTAATTTCTGTAGCTACAGCGCTTGTGAAATATATTAGATATGCCTTGCCCTCTCCATATCCAACAATCGCATTATTACCAGAGATTGCAACACTTGTAACTGAACTATCAGCCTCTAACCCCCCAATCAATGTAGCTCTGGAATCTGTATAATCGACCTTATACACTTTGCCATCGTCACATCCAATAATCGCGTTATTACCAGAAATTGCAACACTTGTAACTGAACTATCAGCCTCTAATCCCTCAATCAATGTAGCTCTGGAATCTGTGTAATCTACTGTATAATCTAGAATAGTTGGCCCCTGCCTGCCCAAAATACCATTATTACCAGAAATAGCAATGCTCTGAAATATGTTATCCCCTAATGTTGAAATCAGAGTCGCAGTGGTTGATCCAAAAGCTACTGTGTATGCCTTATTCCCATCGGCATGCTCAGCCGAGAAAATGGCATTATTACCTGAAATCGCTACACTTGGTATTGAAATACAATCTAGAGGATGTACTCGGATGGATTGCGCGCTTGTATACCTTACCGTATCTACCGAGCCGATAGAACCATTAGTAATTCCGATAATCGCGTTATCGCCAGAAATTGCAACACAGCGGACTTCTGGCGCCACTGGTGTACTTGGGAATATGTATCTGATACCAGAGGTAATGCCCGTTGTAAAATCTACTGTGTATCCGTTAATGATCGCGTTATTACCAGAAATAGCAACGCTCGTACCCGTCACTGGATCGGTCCCTAGTTGAGAAATAGGTATGGCGGAGGGCTGTGTAGTGAAATTCACTTTATACGCTAGGCCCCCACCTACTCCAATTATCGCGTTATTACCAGAAATTGCAACGCTTGCTATTGGATTACTACTCAAATCGCTGATTTCTATAGCAGTAGGAGTTGATGAAGCAACAGAGCCATGAGATACTGCTTGGGCCTCACTATACATACACAAAAAAATGCCTATAGTCCATTGAAAAAAAAATTGGATGACTTTTATTTTTAGCATAACTACACCTGTTCTTATATAAAGATTCGAAAAAGGATACTGTATAGGATCCTTCAATTTTTACCTATGATAATGCATTTCAAAAGGTAATTCTTAAGCCACAGGAACTTACCAGCTTAAGGAATACAAGCTATTGATAATAAGCAAAATAATTAATTAATTAGCAGATAAGGCTATCGAGTGCTAAAAAAATATTGACCGCAAAAGGCTCTTCTCATTATCCTAATTAACATGGATGAACTCTGCTATAGATATCCCAAGAAAGCTCAAAAAGAACTTCGTATCCTTATGGGACTTATTGATCTTTTTATCGAAACAGGCCGGCCTGTTGGTTCACAGAAACTCCAAGAATGCGGTTTTGAGCACTTCAGCTCAGCTACTATTCGTAATTATTTTACTAGATTAGAAAAAGAGGGTTTTGTCACACAGGCTCATTCATCGGGAGGCAGGACTCCGACGGAAAAAGCTTTTCGGTTTTATGCTGAGGAGAAAATTCAAAATCTTAAACCTCTAACACATACAGTAATCACCCCCCCTTTAAAAGAAATCGGAATCTATTTAGATAATAAAGCCGAAGAACTCTCAAAAAAAGCGGGTTGTGCCGTTGTTATTAGTGCCCCACGCTTTGATCATGACTTTATCCGCGACTTACGTCTGGTGAACATCGACCAATCAAGGGTTCTTTGCGCCCTTATTACTGATTTTGGTTTGGTAAAAACAGAGCTTCTATCAATAGAAAGACCCCTCGAATCCACCTCATTAACAGCTATTGAGTCTTATTTTCTCTGGCGCCTTAACGGCCATGAAAAAGCCCCTCCAAAGCTTTCTGAAGAAGAAGAATCGCTATCTTTGCACCTTTACCATGAAATTATGGTGCGCTATTTAGTAGGTTACTCACATTTTGTAAAGCCAGATCTACATAAGAAGGGCTTTTCGACACTACTAAGTTATCCTGAATGCAGTGACCCCCTTTCACTCGTCCATATTTTAGGACTATTTGAACATGAAGAAGCTCTTTTTGCTCTTATTAACGAAAGCCTTAAAAAAGAGGGTTTATCCGCTTTTATTGGCACTGATCTGAATCGTTTTTTTCCAGGTTCTGTAAGCGCCAGCTTTATAGCTTCACCCTATCTTATTCATCAAAGGCCTGTGGGAGCTATCTCATTGCTTGGTCCATTACGAATGAACTACAGCAAAGTCTTTCATCTTCTAAGGGAAACATCTTTAGAAATAAGTGAGGTGCTCACCAAGAGCCTCTACACTTTTAAATTAAACTTCCGTGAGCCTAGCAGTAAAAACTACTATCTAACGGATTCCGAAACAAAGCTTTTAATTGAGAATAAATAGTAAGCACATGACAGAAGAAATTGAAGAAGAAAAAAATCCAGAAATAGAATCCCTAGTTGTCGAAGAGGACTTTAAGGAGAAATACTTAAGGGTCCTTGCCGAATCAGAGAATATTCGTAAGCGTCTTCAAAAAGACAAGCTTGAAGCTGTTCTGTATGCTGAAGCAGAGCTTTTGGCAGATATCCTACAGCCCATTGATAATATGGAAAATGCGCTGCGCTTTGCCAAAGATGCAGCTCCTGAAGTCCGTAATTGGGCACTGGGCTTTGAGATGATCCTCGGACAGCTTAAAGAAGTGCTGATTAATCATGGCGTAAGCCCAATTGATTCTATTGGCAAAGAATTTGACCCCTATCTACACGAAGCTGTAGAAACATTAGAAATAGAAGAAATAGCCCCTGGAATAATCCTGGAAGAGTTTTCGCGAGGTTATCGCATTGGAACAAAAGTACTGCGACCTGCACGTGTTAAAGTCGCACAAGAAATTAAAAATAATATCTGAGGTAATATGGCAGCAAAAAAAGGAAGAATTATAGGTATTGATCTAGGGACCACCAATTCCTGCGTAGCTGTAATGGAAGGCGGAATCGCCAAAGTTATAGCCTCTGCAGAAGGGGGCCGGACAACACCTTCTATCATCGCTTATAAAGGCGGGGAGCGCCTTGTAGGTGTTCCTGCTAAAAGACAGGCTATCACCAACCCTGAACGCACATTTTTTTCAACAAAACGTTTTATTGGACGCAAGTATAATGAAGTGTTAGATGAGATCAAAAATGTTCCCTATAAAGTCGTTGCGGATGCAAGTGGCGATGCTGTATTCGAACTCGACGGCAAGAAAATGACACCTGAAGAAATGGGTGCACAGATTCTTATAAAAATGAAAGAGACGGCTGAGGCCTATCTTGGTGAAGAGGTCACTGAAGCAGTCATCACAGTTCCCGCTTATTTTAATGACTCTCAGCGTCAATCAACAAAAGATGCCGGCCGCATCGCAGGTCTTGACGTAAAACGTATCATTCCAGAACCAACAGCGGCAGCACTTGCTTATGGCCTTGATAAACAAGGTGATAAAAAAATTGCTGTTTTTGATCTTGGTGGTGGTACATTTGATATCTCCATTTTGGAAATCGGTGACGGTGTCTTTGAAGTCCTCTCTACTAATGGTGACACACACTTAGGAGGTGATGATTTTGATAATGCTGTTTTAAATTGGCTTTTAGAAGAGTTCAAAAAAGAGACCGGCCTTGATCTACGCAATGACAAGATGGCTTTACAGCGTCTGCGTGATGCGGCAGAAAAAGCTAAGATTGAGCTCTCTGGCACACAGATCACGGAGATTAATCAACCCTTTATTACTATGGATCAAACAGGCCCTAAGCACCTTGCTATAACGCTCACACGTTCAAAACTAGAAAGCCTTACCTCTTCTCTTATTGAACGCACAAAGCAGCCCTGCTTAAACGCACTTCATGACTCTAAGCTTTCTGCCGAACAGATTGATGAGATCATATTAGTAGGAGGGATGAGTCGCATGCCTGCTGTTCAAGAGGTTGTTAAAGTAATTTTTAAAGGAAAAGAACCCCATAAGGGAGTCAATCCTGATGAAGTTGTCGCAGTGGGTGCTGCAATCCAAGGCGGTGTGCTCACAGGTGATGTGAAAGATGTTCTTCTTCTTGACGTTATCCCTTTAACTCTTGGTATTGAAACTCTTGGTGGTGTCTTAACTCCACTTGTAGAACGTAATACAACTATTCCTACGCAGAAAAAACAGGTTTTTTCTACGGCTGCGGACAACCAACCAGCTGTGACCATTGTTGTTCTGCAGGGAGAGCGTAAGATGGCTAGAGATAACAAAGAAATTGGCCGATTTGACCTCACAGATATCCCCCCAGCTGCACGTGGTATGCCACAAATTGAAGTTGCTTTTGACATTGATTCTGATGGTATTCTTCATGTATCAGCAAAGGATGTTCAAACAGGCAAGCAGCAAAAGATCCGTATTGAAGCTTCTTCAGGACTCTCTGAAGCAGAGATTCAACGGATGGTCAAAGATGCTGAAATGCATGCAGAGGATGACAAGAAACTCAAAGAACATATCGAAATCAAGAATGAAGCTGAAGGTCTTGTCTTCCGCGCAGAAAAATCTCTCAAAGATTTTAAAGAGAAGCTCCCTGCTAATCTAATAGCAGATATTGAAGCGAAAGTTGCTGAAGTAAAAAAAGCTATTGAAGGCGACAATAACGCAGCTATTAAAGCCTCAAGTGATCTTCTCTCTGAGCATATGCAAAAAATTGGTGAGGAGTTACAAAAGGCTAGCGCTGCAACCCCCCCCGAACAACAAGCACCCCATGGAAAAGATAAAGACATCGAAGAAGCCGATGTAGAAATTCTCGATAAAGAAGATAAATAATATTTTAATATTTAAATGCCGTGGGATTTCCTACGGCATTTCTCTATTTTCTCAAGTTCAAAAGCGCTTTAATAAGCTGATTTATGGGTTTTTTACTTGATGCATATGGGCGATCCATCTGGCTAATAAATTAACTAAAAAAATAGACCTCTTTCGAAACTAGGGTTTTGACTCAATATCAGATTTCCTTGATACTCCAAGCCATTTGGGATTTTATGAAATTTGAAAAGGTGAAAGGATTGAATGATGAAA
>VFKH01000041.1 GCA_009885615.1 Parachlamydiales bacterium | reverse complement strand
GCTTTCCCACTCCCTCGTTTATTGTATTTCTTGCCATGATGCCGTAGTTCTTTGTAAAGGCACCCACCATTGAGTTTGTTCTTCCAGATGTTCCTATAAATGCTTTCGTAACTCACAAATTCATGGCCATTTTCTTTCCTAAGCCGTCCTGAGATTTGCTCAGGGCTCCACTGTGATCTTAGCAGGGCTTCAATGGTGGTGATTAACTGTGGTGTCATTTTGAGATTATTCCTGGCAGAAGAATTATTCCTTTCCAAAGCTTTTTCATGAGCCGGCTGATATCTATAACCCCTCTGACCTGCATTACGCTTAAGCTCTCGGTATAAGGCTGATCGATACACTCCAAGTGTTGTAGCGATATTCGTAGTAGACTCGCCGATCTCTTTTAGGGTATACAACTGACATCTTTGATCTCTGGTCAGCTGATGGTAGCCTTTGGGTATATGCCTCCTCTAGACGTTATTTTGGTTAAAAAATACCCTAGAGGTATTAGCCATCTCTGAACACTTTAAATTTTAATCATTTTTCCGCACTTCACTGTTGAAAGGGCCATTTAATTAAATAGTCGTCCCTGAAAAAAATCCCATATATAATTGAGAGCTTGATTTTAGAGGTTTTTCCAGAGTATAATTTGCAAGAATGTAGAGCCTAACCCTTAAATTCCTTGTAAAATCATGAAACCAAAACCATTAGATTTTAGCCAAAATAGGCTTATTTAGAGCACAGGCTATCGGACCAACTTGAGTCCCGTACATCCTCTCTACCGCATGCGTACCATCATTGACCTTAAGATACTCTTGAAGAAGAATTGTAGCCTGGCTTTTCAAGCACTAAAAGGGGCTCCTGCAAAATCTACTCGCCTTGTTAGCGGGCTTTTGATGCTGCAGCAAGGCTCGGGACATACCGGGCGAAGGCGCTATAGAAGCCTTAAGTAGAAAATCCTTATTGGCAGTTTTTCTGTGGTTACGATTTTATACACATAGGGAATTACCTATTGACCCATCTTCCTTGTGTAGATGGAGAAAGCGCCTTGGGCAGAAAGGTCTCACTAAACTTTTATTTGTAAAACATATTATTTTAAATTCCGATATTAAAATAACGCATCAGGATCCGTTTCTATAAAAATCCTTTGTATTCGACTTTCTTGAGAAGCTAATATAACTAATTGCTGATAGGCAACTTCCACAGGAATACGGAAGCCGGAAAATGATTCATTTGGATCAAAGATAGGACCTAGGGGTTCTTTTGGTTCCATAAAAGTTTGTAGTTTTTGGCGAAATGCTTCTGGGTTGTCTCGAATGAATTTAAAAGGGATATTCTCTGCCCTTATCCCTTTAGGAGCTCTGCTATCCTTGAGAAATATGATTGAATCTTTCAGGCTCACTCCTATAAATTTACGAGCTGATCCATCATCTCTATACGGGCTCTTCTCTCTTATGGGATTAAATTTATTTGGTCTTTTTGAAATGGGAATGCGACTAACATCGTTATAGGTAACGATTGGGACATATTCATGGCCTGATTCGAACGGTGCCTTCATTGCGTAATGTTTCATTACGAGATCATCACCATTGCCTACATTTGTGCAGAATTCGAATCCTTGACCATTTTGGCATTTCAGAGTTAAAGGAGTGGTTGATCCTGAGTGCGAAGCTGTAATCGTAAAGCCTGGATATTGCACAGTCCCCCCAAAGGGGCCGACAGAAAATATTCTCGTCTTAGGATTTGATCTGGCATCGAGTAACACAAAACCCTCTGAGCATTCTATAATGGCAGCGCTATGTTCTAAAGGGTGAGCAGGGCTTTCCCTTCGATATGCCATCATGCCATCTATGTTATGCTGGTCTTTAAGATCTTGTAAAATCGCGTGAGCCATCCCAACACATGTACTTCCATATTCTTCATTTTGCGAATCAATCAGGACATCTCTGAAGTTACCTTTCTTTTCCCATTGATCCAATATCTTGAGGTATGGATGGATGCCATTATAGTCCATTCTGTCAACCGCTTTATGCACTGTCTTCTCGATGATATCGAGAAGATCCTTCCGTGTGCCATTAAATGGTTTTGGAAGCCCGGGTCCAATTGTTAAATGTGCGTATCTCCCAGATAAAATGCGCTCTCGTATCGAAATCGGATGAAGAAGTCGACAATCTGTTATTTGGGTCTTAAAAGATCTCTCGATAAAAAGATTTTGCATTTTTCGCATATAAGTACGTACTTGCACAAGAGGTTGCTGCGGTGGCGTGCAGAGCGCAAGAGCTGTTGACTTAATAGGGTCCATAAAGTATCTCGTATACTAATATGACCTCTTTTCTCGATAGTATTTTTATATGATACTTGTAAGTCATTACAATCATTCTATCTAACTTAATAAATCTGCCAATACTTAATAAGCTTCTCATACTCACCACTATTTTCCAACTCCTGGAGACCTTTATTAAACTTCTCCAGAAAAGCGTCCTGACTTGTAAGAGTAACCAACCGTAAAGCCTCTCCTGTTAAGGGGCTTCCTATAATCTTAAGCCTGCCTTGATAGAGATCGTGAATATAACTTTCTGCAATTAATATAGGCATGGCGACTGCTTCATAAGATCCCCTTAGGAGATTTTCTAAAACAATTCCTGGGCTATCATAAGGCATCATCACAATACGAGGAACTTTTGCACCCAGGACCCCCATAGCAGCGGACCCCCTTTTTACAGCAACTGTCTTACCACTAAGATCTTCCAAAATTTTAATAGGGGAGTTTACAGGAATAACAAGCACTGTACCAATCTTTAGATAAGGGTCTGAAAAAAGATATATCCCCTCTTTAGGATTTAAATTAGGAGGCAAAGAGGTCAAAATAGCATCCAGGCTCTCTTGCTTTAAGCCCCACTCCAAAAATTCAGCCCCTGTATCTAAAAGTTCTGAATAAAAATTTTCTTTATTCCCTATAAGTTGTAGAAGCGCTCCTGAGAAACCTCTTACAGCAGCCTCTTTACCCATGAAATCTTGAGGACTCCATGAGGGGTCAACGCCGATACGATATACAGGCGCATCATCGGAAGAAGAACATCCCATTAGAATAATAAGTGCTAAAGAGATAATATATCTAAACATAAGATCTTTTTATCACTTTCCTAATTTTCGGCATAGCTCAAAGCCTGGCTGATACAGGCATTAACACCGACAGGAGGTAGATGTCCTAAACCGATTGTATATTGAGGGATAGCCTCCTTGGCTAAAAAATAATCCCTTAAAATAGGCTTTTCATCAATACCTAAAATTTCCTGAACAGCTTCTAGAGCTATCCTAAAAGCGGCTTCCTCAGCCAGCGGCTCCATCATAAAAGAAAAAAGCCTTCCTTCATCTTGAAAAAGACATCCTTTTAAAGAGAGGCCCCTGTGAGAGGGCACAAGAAATCCAAAGCCTGGAAACTGTTTATACCTTTTAGAATATCCCAAAGTAACTACCGTCATACTTAAATAAGTCATCTCGGCTTTAGCTGTAGAAATAACCCTCTTAGCTTCAGGAGTTTCTGTGGAATTAACTCTTATAGAACCCTCTAAAACTTGAGCTAGTCGATCCGTTAGAGTTTGCATCCCCTCAATAAATGAAAAAAGTGTGCTTTTTTTGGGTAACTGCATACCTCTTAAGATCGATCCTTTTTCTCGCTCTAACTTTTTAAGCAAAGGGAATGTACGATCAAGACTTAAGGATTCTATACTCCCCCCATAAATACCAAGAGTAAGTGGATCCATTATATTATTCGTTATCCAAGGACCAAAATGACGAAGAGAAAACGAGGCTATTGTTTCCTCTGGTCTATCCACAGGCTTTAAAAAAAGCTCTCTTAAAAGAGGGAGGCTATGTTTAATGAAAAGCCATGGTGTGATACGTATTAATCCTTTTTCTAAATATATATAACGTTTATGCAGTTGCGAACTTGCCCAAACAATTTGATCCGTCAATCCAAGTTCTTCGATAAGAGAAAGTGTTAAAGGTGCAGGCCTCAGCGCTCTTGGCCCGTATTCAATAAGAAAACCCTCTTTTTTTTCAGAACGGATCCAACCTCCAACACGGGCCTCTTTTTCTACTAAAAGGACCTTCTGCCCCTTCTTATGTAAGAAATAGGCTGTTGCAAGTCCTGTAATCCCCCCCCCAATAATAAGTGCATCATACATTTTATATTGCCTTAGAAAAGTGTCCTTTATTGATATAGGCATCAAAATACATAGCGATATTACGAATAAAAAGAGCTCCTATAGGGGTGGCTTTAAAAACCTTCTCGTTATTGATTACTAATTCGGAATCTATCTGAAAAAGGGCATCGAAGTCTTTCCCCCATTCTTTTTTAAATATCTCCTTATCAATTTCAAAATCGCACATCAGTTTTTGAATAAGAGAGCGCCTTAAAAAGTCTTCACTACCCAAAACAAAACCCTTTTGAACCGGTAGCCTTCTCTTCTTAATAAGGGAATTATAGCTATCTAAATCTTTAGCATTTTGTATATAAACACCTGAAATATAACCAATAGAGGTAACTCCAAGCCCTAGCATATTTTCTGTATTTTTCAAGGAATAACCTTGAAAGTTTCTCTGAAGCCTCTTTTCTTGAAAAGCTAGAGTCAGCTCATCCTCTTTTTTGGCAAAATGATCCATACCAATTGGCAGATATCCAGCTTCTATTAAAACCTTTCTAGCATGGGCATAGAGGGCAAACTTTATGGGTGTAGGAGGTAAGCTCTCTTCAGGAATTGCTTTCTGATGTGCTTTTATCCAAGGAATCTTAGCATAAGAAAAAAGAGCAATGCGATCAGGGCTCATTTCTATAATCTTATTTATGGTATCCTTAAAAGACTCTACTGTCTGTAGAGGAAGCCCATAGATAAGATCCATGTTAATAGAATCAAAATTTAAAGCCCTCGCCTTAAGCATTGTATCTCTTGTCATCTCATAACTTTGATAACGATGGATAGCTTTCTGTACAGATGGATCTGTATCCTGCACCCCAAAACTAATCCGATTAAAACCAAGATTTTTGAGCATCTCTAACTTATTTGTGCCGTTACGCGGATCAACTTCTATAGAAATCTCAGCAGTTGTATCTAAAGGAAAAATATCTATAAGACCTCTATAGAGTCTTTTTAATTGATCCTCTGTAAGCTGAGTTGGAGTGCCTCCACCTAGGTGAAGCTGTCTTAAGGGATGTTTATTTCTAAATATAATAAGACGAGCCTCTTCTAAAAGCGAATCCACATATTGATCCTGAACATCTTCTCGACGATTTAAGATGACCGAACATCCACAAAAAAGACACATTGTTTTACAAAAGGGAATGTGAACATACAGAGAGAGCGGGGCGCTGCTCTCATCAAATTGCTGTAGCGCCTTTAAATAGACCTCCTCTTCAATATTATACCAAGCAGGAGCCGTAGGGTAGCTTGTGTAGCGTGGGGCAGGAAGGTCCAAAGAGGCTAATAGTGCCGGGTCTATCTCCTTTAAGACCACAATCTAGCCCCCTCTTCCTGGGCTATTCGAACTAAATGTTTCACGAGTGAAAAAGAGCTTCCTGGCTTAATACCATGAGCCAAATTAAAAATAAAACCTTGATCCCCTTTTAAAGAATTCAGTAGATCTTTTACAGCTCTAGTCACAGTGTCTTCATCTGTAAAAAGAAGATCTGGATCTAAATTACCCTGTAGACAAACCGATGGCCCATATTTTTGACGTACATCCAAAAGGGGGCAATCCAAACTAACTGCATCGACACCTGTTTCTAAAACAGCTCCTAAACGCTCTCCCAAATTTTTGCAGAAAAAAATAAGAGGAACATCTACACTCTTTTTAATAATTCTTAATGGCTCTAAGACCAGTTTTTTAAAACGTATATCATCCAAATTACCCGCCCATGAATCAAAGAGTTGTACAGCATCTACCCCAGATTCCACCTGGCATCTCAAAAGTCTGATAACCCCCTCTGTTAAGGGTTCTATAAACTCCTGATGACCTCCCATATAAGTGGATATCGTATAAGGGGCTCCTGCAAAACCCAGAAGAGGTACCGACAACCTCTTTTTGAGGTTACCTATAGCTTCTCTTAAAAAGAGAAATGAATCATCCTTTATCTTTAAAGGACCTTTAAAATAGTCTACAACAGGCCCTCCTTCTGGATATCTATAGGTAATACCAAAAGTATCTAAAACAAGCAAAATATCCGAAAAAATAATCGCAGCATCTACACCCAGCTCTTCAATGGGTTGCAAAGTAATCTCTTCAATCATGGAGGGATTGTGAAAGAGCTCGTATAGCGTGTTTTTTGCCCTTAATCTCTGATACTTTGGGCTATAGCGACCTGCTTGTCGCATAAGCCAGACGGGAGGTCTTTTCTTATTACGACAATGGAGCGCATCTAAAATACTAATTTCCAAGCAGTCTTTCCAAAATAGCATCGACAGTGAAGCCAAATTCTTTTGCTAAAGCAGATGCTGGAGCAGAGGCTCCAAAAGTATCTTGGCAAATAGCAATGCCATCTATTCCTATGTATTTATGCCAACCAAAAGAGACTCCTGCCTCTATTGAAATCCTACACCCTAAATCTCCACCTATTACTGATTGCTTATAAGCATCACTCTGCTTATCAAAAATGGCAAAACAAGGCATTGAAACAACCCGTACGGATTTGCCCCTTTTTTCAAGTTCTAACATTACATCCATAGCTAAAGAGAGCTCTGAACCTGTAGCGAAAAAAGTAAAATCAGGTTTAGTTTCTTCTTTTTTAATAATATAGCCACCTCTTCCAACACCTTCACCATAAGAAACATCCGTGCCCTTTACTTCTGGCAGATTTTGACGAGAAAGTGCTAAAGCCGTGGGGCCCTGATATTTAAGTGCCGCTAGCCACGCCATCTTCACCTCATTGTTATCAGCTGGTCTGATAAAATGAAGTCTTGGGATAGCACGTAGTGCAGCATAATGCTCCACAGCTTGATGTGTGGGGCCATCTTCCCCAAGAAATAGGGAGTCATGAGTAAACTGATAGATAATAGGCAGCTCCATCATACTTGCTAGCCGAATAGCATTTCTCATATAGTCTGAGAAGACTAGGAACGTTCCAATATAAGGGAAAAACATTCCCGTTTCTGAAAGACCACATGCCATCGAGGCCATAGCAAATTCGCGTGTGCCATACTTAATATTACGACCAATGAAAGAGTCCCTACTTATTAGAGGAGAATCTTTCAGCATAGTTTTATCAGATCCTGACAAATCCGCCGATCCTCCAATCAATTGTGGTATTAAGGGACAGATTTTATTAATTACTTCATTAGCAGCATTTCTGCCAGCAAGAGGACTTTTTATCTTCATCGCTCGCAGGAGCTCTTCCAGATCCTCTGGGATCTTATTTCCCTTCATTCGATCAAATATTTTAGCAAGATCTCCATTGCTTTCGCGCCAAAGGGCATACTCTTTATGCCAACTTTCTTCAAGCGCTGTATCCTGAATCAGCTTTTTATCAAAATAGGATCTGACTGCTTGAGACACATAAAAATCTTCTAAAGAAATTCCAAGCGCCTCTTTTGTGGCTATAAGCTCTTCTGTGCCAAGTGGTTCGCCATGCGCTTTAGATGTTCCTTGTTTATGAGGTGAGCCCTTACCAATAATTGTGTGAGCTGCAATTAAAACAGGTCGTGTCTGATGGGTGCGTACTTTGGAAAATATGATGTCAAGAGCATCAAAATCACTGCCATCTACCTCATAAACATCAAAGCCATAAGCCTCAAACCTTTTCTTGGTATCTTCAGAATCACAATCTTTTAAAGGGCCATCAAGTGTAACTTTATTATCATCCCAAATAAGAATCAGATTATCAAGCTTTAAATGACCAGCTATTGAAGCCACCTCTGCAGATACTCCTTCCATAAGGCATCCATCACCTGCTAAAACAATCACTTTATTATTAATAATTTCATGAGATTCTGTGTTGAATCGTGCTTGTAACATTTTTAGACCAAGAGCCATTCCTGCCGCATGCCCTATACCTTGTCCAAGCGGACCAGTTGTTGTCTCAACGCCATCTGTATGGCCTTTTTCCGGATGCCCTGGCGTACGAGAATGTAATTGTCTAAAAGATCTTAGGTCTTCTAGAGAAAGTTTAAAGCCACTCAAATGCAGACATGCATAGAGAAGCATAGATCCGTGACCTGCAGATAGGACAAAACGATCTCTATTTAACCAGTTAGAATTTTTAGGATTATGTTTTAAAAAATATCCGTAGAGGTATGCCCCTATCTCTGCACAGCCAAGAGGTAACCCAGGATGCCCTGAATTAGCTTTTTGAACACCATCCATCGCCAAACCGCGAATAGTGCCTGCAACTTTTTCTAGATTTTTTTTAATTTCATTATCCATTTATTAGTACCACCTCTACTTTAAAACGAGATATACCACACCTTACTAATTAATTGATAGCCGGGCTCCCTTCGTTTAATTAAGAGGACTCTGTATATGCTTTCTGATTTTTCAGTTAATCCCTTTAATAGGGTCTGCTAACACTCTTTTTTAAGAGTTAACTTTATAATAGTTCAGCAGCTTTTTATCTAAAAAGGGGTGAAAATTGATTTTATTCATCCTCTGTTTTAGCTTTTTAGCTTCTGTGCTTACCCACATACGATTCATTAAAATCCTAAGGAGAATTTTCTATTAATGACCTAACCCTTTATGCAATACGTGATTAAGTATGTAATTTTTGCAATCAAATTCTAGGAGATCCCTAAGATCACTATTATGGCACAACCAATCCCAGGTCTCTTTTAACTAGCTAGGCGGAGCATCTAGCAATAATAGACCCCTGAACCATCAAAGTCTCTGTTGGAGAAAAACCTCATTCATTGAGCTTTTAGACAGTCGGTTACGGAAAAGAACCCTTTGCTAAAATCATTGAACTTGGGCTAATTTTACATATATCCAATTCTTGATTCTATAAAATTACTACGATTATTTTGGGTTTCAAAGCACTTGCTTTATTTTCTTTTTATCCCAAGAAGGATTAATATTTCTCAAAGGCCTGTAGTCGTGGAAGAGGAGATCCAGTTTAGAAACTCGGAAATTAGTAAACTGATTTTGGTTTTATATGTCTGATATACCTATATCCACACTCTCTTTTCGAAAAATCCCCCTCGGCTAGCTCGCCGGAATGGAATCTTCGAAGGGTTTTCTGAAAAAAAGCCTTGTAAGAGGGCCCTTTTTGAGGAGTTTTTCCACTATTTCTGGTTATAAATAAAAAATGAATAGTATCAAATCTGAAATTAACTCTCCACCTAATTTAAGCTCTCTTTATCAAACCCTTTACCATATAAGAAGAGTCGGCAGATGCTTTGGAAGATCTGAACAAATTGCAACAGGTGCTGCCAATTTTGGAACTTTTATAGGGGGGATGCTCTTTTCCTGTGCCTGCGGTAAAAATAAAACTGTAAGGATGACAGCGCGTGTAGTTCTTATTGCTACAAAGGCCATCTCTGCTGTAAAAGCCCAAATTGCTTTTACAAAGTACTCTATGACATTAATAAAGGCTTTCCAGTTACAGTCCGAAAGAGCTCCCTTAGCCTTTGTTAATTTAGAGAGGTGGTCCTTTCTTCCAATAAGCCAAAGAAGACGGATGGAGCATTCCTTAAACCGTGTAATCGATATTATGCAAAGTATCATCTTCTCTTTTATCGCTCTTATTTATCAAATTTTTATGACCAGCAGCTATTTATTAGAACTGGCAGATGCTATCCAAGGAAAAGATGATGCTCTGGATCAGGGGGTTAAAGATATTTTTATCAACTGCTCAACTTGCACCAGAGATAGCTCCCAAATTTTTACCGATTTATGCCATTATGAAATTAAAATTCACCAGACATTACGCTTTTTAGGAGCTGGTTACGAAGCTGATCTTTTAGCTTCAAGCTTAAAGGGCTGCACT
This sequence comes from Parachlamydiales bacterium, assembly GCA_009885615.1. Classification (GTDB taxonomy): domain Bacteria; phylum Chlamydiota; class Chlamydiia; order Chlamydiales; family VFKH01; genus VFKH01. The sequence continues at coordinate 43,867 of VFKH01000041.1, read as the reverse complement.
TTAGGGGGTATGGCCTGCCAGCCCTTTATTACTATCTGTGGAGGTGTAAGAAAAGTTTTAGGATCTCAGTGGGAGGATCCACCTGATCTTACAAAGGAAGTAGCCGTGATTATCTAAATTCTGTTATTATATTACACATAATTTATTTATATGGAACTTTCATATGCAACCCATATCTCAAGACATTCGTAAAAAATTTCTCTCTTATTTTCAAAGCAAAGAGCACTCCCTAATTCCCTCATCTAGCGTTGTCCCCCATGATGACCCCTCGCTCCTTTTTGCTAATGCCGGAATGAATCAGTTTAAAGATCTTTTTCTTGGCAAAACCGAAAGAAATTTTACACGCGCCACTACATCCCAAAAGTGTATACGTGCCGGAGGTAAACATAATGACCTTGATAATGTAGGCCATACGAGTCGCCATCTAACTTTTTTTGAGATGCTAGGAAATTTTTCTTTTGGAGACTACTTTAAAAAAGATGCTATTAAATTCGCGTGGGAAGTAACAACTGAAATCTTTGGATTTGACCCCGAACGAGTCTGGATTACAGTATTCAGAGAGGATGATGAAGCTGAAGAACTCTGGAGAACTTTTTCTCCAGCAAATCGCATTGTCCGTATGGATGAGAAAGACAACTTCTGGGCGATGGGAGATACAGGACCTTGTGGGCCCTGTTCGGAACTTTATTTTGATAAAGGACCTCAATACGGTTCTGGCACAAGCCCTCGTGATGATCTAAATGGCGAACGTTTTTTAGAATTCTGGAATCTTGTATTTATGCAATATAATCGCTCTAGCGATGGCAAGATAACTACTCTCCCTAAAAAATCTATCGACACAGGTGCTGGACTAGAAAGAGTTGTAAGCCTAAAAATGGGTGTGGATTCTGTCTTTTTAACAGATGTTTTAAGAAGCCTCATCGCAGAAATTGAAAATAAAAGTGGGCGTATCTATGAAGGCCCACAAAGCCCTAATGCGCCTGCCTTTCATGTTATTGCTGATCATCTACGCTCTCTTTCATTTGCTATAGCAGATGGCTCTCAGCCAAGCAATACAGATCGTGGATATGTTTTACGCAAACTGTTAAGACGCGCTGTTCGCTACGGCCGCTTGCTTGGCTTTGAAAAGCCCTTCCTAGGTATGATCTTACCACGACTTGTCAGCCTTATGGGAGATGATTACCCTGAAATTGTTTCAAGCCAAGCGCTTATATCCGAAACCTTACACACAGAAGAAGAGGCTTTTTTACGCACACTCCAAAGAGGGGGCGCTCTTTTATCAGGTCTTATGGAATCCTCTAAAAAAACAGGAACTATTAGCGGTGATGATGCCTTCAAGTTAAAAGACACCTACGGACTACCCTTTGAAGAAATCCTTTTATTAGCTAAAGATGTACACCTAGACTTAGATATAGCTCGTTATAAAGAGCTAGAAGAGCAAGCTAAACAGCGCTCCAAGGCTACCCTAAAAGTGACTAGTCCTATGGATCTTGATCTAAGTGAACTTCCTAGATCTACTTTTATTGGTTTTGCTGCTAAAAATATTACTACGACCGTTCTGGCTGTCAACTTAAAGGACAAAAAAGGCTCTGTCTTCTTAGAGGAGACGCCTTTCTATGCAGAAAAAGGGGGTCAAGTAGGCGACACCGGCTATATCGGTTTTTTTCGTGTCGATAATACCCTAACCCCAGGTAGTGGTATCATTGAACATATCGGTGTTCTAGAGAAGGGGGAGCTTATTCCAGGCCAAGAAGTTATAGCGGGGATTGACCTAGAAAGGCGCCGTAAAATTTCTAGTAACCATAGTGCGACTCACCTTTTACATTATGCCCTTGGGGAAGTTCTGGGAAGTCAGATTAAGCAGGCAGGATCTTTTGTAGATAATGAAAAAATACGTTTTGATTTTAACCATCACAAATCTCTTTCTGCGGAAGAAATTGAGCATATAGAAGATATTGTGAATACACAAATCCGTCAAAATATATCTATAAAAGACTATGAGCTTTCCTATGAGCATGCCCAGAAAGACAAATCTATCAAGCAGTTTTTTGGTGATAAATATGGCTCTATTGTACGCGTTATTGATATAGGCTTATCTAAAGAGCTCTGCGGGGGGTCCCATGCAGAAATGACCGGACAGATCGGCTACTTTCGTATTAGTCGTGAAAGTAGTATTGCCTCAGGTGTACGTCGCATAGAGGCAGTAACTGGGTTAGAGGCTGAAATGCTTGCGAGGAAAAACACACAAACATTCACTAAGCTGGAAGCTCTATTAAAAGGCCCTCAACTCCTGGAAAGGGTTGAGCAGCTTCAAGAAGCTCTTAAAAAGAGGGAATCCGAATTTAAGATCCTTAAAACAAATCAATTAAAAGAAATCGCAGCCTCTTTAAAGGGAGCTCTTATTGTCGCAGAAGTTCCATGCGCTATCACTGATTTAAAGATGCTTGCAGAGATACTCTCGCTTCAAAACCCTACCTCTTTTATTTTACTCGGCGCACAAGAAAAAGAGCGCTGTGCTTTACTTTCAAAAATGCCTGTAGGGGCATCTAAAAGTGCTAAAAACCTTATTTCTATTATAATTCCTATTGTAGAGGGTAGTGGCGGGGGTAAAGATGACTTTGCGCAGGGCTTTGGCAAACTACCAGTAAAATTAAAAATGGCTTTGGAAGCTGGGAAAACATGGCTTTCGACTTAAAACTCCACCTTCCTTCTGAAAGCTTTATCATGGATAAGATCCCCTCAACAGGCAGGGCTCTTGTCGTGGCAGAGCTTGCTAAAAAGGGGCCTGTTCTTTTTGTCACAAGCAAAGATGAAGAGGCCCTTTGTGCAGAGCTCTCTCTATTTGGGCCGCTTATCTTTCTACCTGCTGCAGAGTCCGACACCTTAGGAGAGCGCTTTAAAGCTCTGCAAGAGCTCAGTAATGGATCAGCTCTTGTTGTAACTCCCCTACAATCAGCTTTGCAGAAAACAGCTGATCCTGTCTGGCTAGCTGTTGAACATATCTCTTTAAAAGTTGGAGGTTCAGCTTCTTTTCAGCATCTCAAAGAGCACCTTTTACGCCTTGGTTATAAAAATGTTATAACTGTTTCAGATCGTGCTGAGATCGCTTGGCGCGGGGGTATTATTGACTGCTTTGCTTCCAATGCTAAAGTGCCTCTCCGTATTGAATTCTTCGACAATGAGATCGTATCTTTACGCCACTTTGATCCTATTAGCCAAAAATCTTTAGAGAAAATCCAAGAGGCCGTGATTATGCCTGCACGTGATGAGGCCTCCTGCTCCATTCTCGACTATTTTCCAGAGAATGTTACGATTGCTTTCGATGATATGGTCATGATTGAAGATCTTCTGGTACTTCTTAAGTCTTCCTCTTTTAAAGATTTTATAGAACCCTGTAAACGTCTTGTCCTCTTTGCAAAAGAATCACTTACAGAAATTTCTGAAATTGGAAAAGAGGGGGGGATTTCTTGGTGTGGATTAGAGTTCTCTTTGAAACATATATCCCATCCCTTCATGGCTCTTGAGCATATTGCCCACGATCCTCTTTTACCCTCCCTCGCCGAGGATTGCGAAATAACCTGCCATTTTGCCTCTGTTAGTAAGGGTGACAGAGCTCTCTTACAAAAACGCATCGAGGAGGAGGCCCCAAGCCTTCTACAGCACAGCACTTTTTTTGAGGGCTCACTCACCTCTGGGTTTTATAGTCCTGGAAATTTTTTAGCTGTTATTCCTAGTTACCTTCTCACTTCTAGACGCCTTATCAAACGTAAAACAGAGCGCGTTTTTGCCCATTCAACAACCCCTGAACTCTTGCACCTTCATCCAGGTGATCTGGTGGTCCATTTTCATCATGGTATTGGTATATATCGGGGTGTAGAAAAAAAAACAGGCCACCTGGGTGTAGAAAACGAGTTCCTTCTTATTGAATACAGCCATGGAGCTAGTCTCTTTCTTCCTCTTGAAAAAGCCTTTCTACTGACTAAATATGTGGGTGCTGATGAAAAAAGTATTAGCCTCCATGAGCTTGGCGCTAATCGCTGGCAAAAACAACGGGTTAAAAGTGAAGTCTCGATTACAACCTACGCGAAAGATTTAGTAGCTCTTTACGCCGAGCGTAAATTACCACGCACGAACTTCTGTGCTCCAGATGGGGAACTCTATAAACGCTTTGACCAAGAGTTTCCTCACGAACTAACAGATGATCAGGCTATTGCTATTAAAGCCATCTCCGAGAATCTTACCAGCTGCTATAGCATGGATAGGCTTATTTGTGGGGACGTTGGGTTTGGTAAAACAGAAGTGGCTATGCGTGCTGCTCTTAAAGCTGTCACCGACGGAAATAAACAGGTGGTCATTCTAGCTCCAACAACCCTTCTATCGCTTCAGCACTTCGAAACATTTTCTGAGCGCATGGCCGGATTTCCTATTCGTATAGGACATTTATCTCGCTTTGTATCACTCAAAGAACAGCAAGCCACTATCAAAGGGGTTAATGAGGGCGTTATTGATATTCTCATTGGAACACACCGTGTTTTAAGTAAAGATATTGCATTTAAAAATTTAGGGCTCTTAATTATTGATGAAGAACAGCGCTTTGGTGTTAAAGCCAAAGAGCATCTTAAAACATGGAAAAAAGATGTCGACTGTCTCACTTTAAGCGCAACACCTATCCCCCGAACCCTCTACCTCTCACTTTCTGGAACCCGTGACCTCTCACTTATTAATACACCTCCTTACGACCGCTTACCGATTAAGAGTTCTATTTGCGAAAGTGATAATGAAACTATAAAAACAGCTCTTCTACGTGAGCTTGGCCGTAGTGGTCAAGCATTTTTTATTCACAATCGTATTGAGACTATTTGGGAATGCAAAAAAAGACTCGTAGAATTACTCCCCGATGTTAAAATAGAAGTAGTTCATGGCCAAATGGATACAGATACTATTGACACTATTTTTCACTCTTTTAAAAAAGGTATTGTTCAAATACTAATCTCTACAACACTTGTGGAAAATGGTATCGATATCCCTAATGCGAATACCATTTTAATAGATCATTCAGAAAATTTTGGACTTAGCGAACTACACCAGCTTCGTGGGCGTGTAGGTCGCTGGAATAAGAGAGCTTACTGCTACTTTCTTATCCCTCCTAACAGGACTCTTTCCGAGATAGCCTATAAACGCCTTCAAGCACTTACTGAGTCAAGTGGCTGGGGGGGGGGTATGAAAATTGCCATGCGTGATTTAGAGATTCGTGGTGCTGGTAATATTCTGGGCACTGAACAGTCTGGGCAAGTATCAGTAATTGGCTTTCATCTTTATTGCAAACTACTGAAAAAAGAAGTTAATAGCTTGCAGGGTAAAAAAACTCCTGATGCCTCCGAGATACGTCTTGAACTTAAAATAGATGCCCGGCTACCGGAGGAATATGTCAATGCTATCGAACTACGTATGGAATTCTACCAAAGAGCCGCGGAAAGTAGTTCCTTGGAGGAGACTGACTCTCTTTTTGCGGAAATGATAGACCGCTTCGGTCCACTTCCACAGCCTGCCGTCTGGCTAAAAGTACTCTCACGCCTACGAATTCTAGCGGCTTTAAAAGATATCTCTCTCCTTAAACAACAACAAACAAGCCTTTATATCGAAGGAGCAAAGGGCAAGCGTACTGTTCTACTTCATTTTCCTGAAGACCCTTTTCTTTATGAAAAGGTTATTACTACTACGCTTGGATAAAATAGCTCTTCAAAAAATTTTTTTTAAAACCCTTTTGCAGGAGCTCTAGTTTATCAAAAAATATAACCCAGTAATGCAGATAGCTGTGCTGACTGCCAGCTAATTTCATTGTTACGAGCCTGTACATATATATTATCTTGATTTCCAGGGATAATACGTCCGGATTTTGTGGTGCTATAAGAAATGACTTCACCTCGCAACCCAACTTGCCAATGACGAGAAAACCGATATAAGCCCTCAATCCAGCCTACCTGCCCATAAGTTACTTTAGAATGCCCTCGAATTGGGGAAAGTTCTGAGAAGTTCCCTTGAGGGATCAGATGCGTACGAGAAGAGGTGAAATGAATTTCATAACCAAGATCCAAAGAGAAACAATCTGTCCACTGTGTATGTAAGTCGACTCCAAGGAAAGGCCCATTTTGCATCTCTTTAAAGGAGTTTTTAGAAGCCATGGATTTTGTCCAAATATATTGACCATCATATCCCCAACCAAAAATAGGTGCTATAGCTAGCCAGTCTGTAAAACAGAAAAACCGGCCAAGGGCTGCTTGAATATCCAGCATATGTCCTTTTAAATCACCCGTTTGTAGTGGATAGTTGTCTACACTATTTATTTTACTTGTACCGCTCATAATATCACCATAAGTTATATTACCGCGAAGATACCAATATGTACTTAAATCCCAACGAGCTCGTAGGCCATAACCCCAAGAACTAATATCATCAAAATTATACTTAGCTCCAAGGGCTGCATCTTGAAAATCGAAGTGAACTTGATCAAAACGTCCCCCTACCTCTAGTTCTAGGGTGGAGACCGGAAGCTTCATTGCAAAAAGAGGCGCACCTATAAGCACACCGAGGAGAATAAAGATATTTATTTTCATAATCACTTTAATAACAAAGAAATCAATTTTTAGCGATGAAAAAATCCCTTGTATGACCTATAATTACCCCTACAGAAAAATCAGGGTTTTATGGCATATATAAGTACAAGTGATGCAAAGGCTGGATGTAAAATTGAAATCGAAGCTCAGCCCTATACCGTTGTCTCTAACGAATTTTGTAAACCTGGAAAAGGTCAAGCTTTTAATCGTATACGTATTAAGCACTTAACTACTGGCCGTGTAATTGAAAAGACCTTTAAATCCGGGGAAAAAGTTGAAGTTGCTGATGTGAGCGAATCTACTATGCGCCTTCTTTATAAAGAACCGGAATCTGTTATCTTTATGGATGAGACCTCTTTTGAGCAGATCTCCATCCCTCTCTCTAATCTGGGTGATGTGACTCAGTGGCTCCTCGACGACCAGCTCTATTCTATTATCTTCTATAAAGGTCTACCTGTTTCTGTAGAGCCCCCTATATTTATGGAACTTGTTATTACAGAGACCGCAACTGGTATTCGCGGGGACACCTCCGGTCGTGTTATGAAATCTGCAACTGTTACTACGGGCGCCAAAGTACAAATTCCGATCTTTATCGAACAAGGTGATATTGTCAAATTTGATACACGTACTGGTGAATATGTAAATCGTGTTAGTAAATAAACGGGCTAAAGCTTTTCAAAAAGCACGTGCTTTCTTCGAGGAACGCGGTATTGTAGAAGCTGATTGCCCTCTTTTAAGCCGCTTTGCCTCTATTGACGCTCATATCGATTTAATAGAGGCCTCAACTTTTCAGGGCAAAAGGTTTCTCATTACCTCTCCAGAATACGCTATGAAAAGACTGCTTTCAAAAGGAGCTCCTGACATCTACTTTTTAGGTCATGTCTTTAGAGACAGTGAGTACGGTCCTAAACACAATCCCGAATTTACAATGGCTGAGTGGTATCGCCGAGCGTATACTATGGGGGATATGATCGCAGAGACCCTGGAGTTCTGTAAACTCTTTACAGGTCCTTTGCCGGTAGAACGCTATACCTATCATCAAGCTTTTCGCTATTTTGCCGGCCAAGAAGTAGGCACACAAGATCTCGACCTTGTGATGATTAATGAAATAGAGCCCCGAATGAATAAAGAGGCTCTTACAATTATTTCTCATTTTCCAGCAGACCAAGCAGCGCTTGCCATGCGTGAGGGAACTATCGCTCATCGTTTTGAAATCTATGCAGGGGGTATTGAACTCTGTAATGGTTACCATGAGCTTACAGATCCTTTGGAGCAAAAGAAGCGCTTTATCGAGGAAAATAAAAGACGTAATCAGCTTTGTAAAGCTGCTTTACCTATGGATCTTTTTCTCTTAGATGCCCTAGAAACTTTCCCCCCTTGTAGCGGTGTAGCTGTTGGCTTTGATCGGCTGCTAATGCTAGAATGGGGAGCTAAACATATAGAAGAAGTACAACTCTTCTCCTGGAATAACATATGAGCTTGACTCTTTTTCAAAAAAATTCGGATAAAGCCTCCAAAGAAGCCCCCCTAACGTGCGCCCATTTTAACAGCTGCGGAGGCTGTACTTCACAAGAGCTTCCTTATTCTTTGCAAGCAACCCAAAAAGAAGAGAGTATCCGCCTGCTTTTTGGGAAAACAAGCCCTCTTATTGAGGCTCCCTCTCCTTGGCGGTATCGTAATAAAATGGAATACTCTTTTGGCTACGTAAAAGGCCTGTTAACACTTGGACTTTATAAAAAACATGGGGAGATTGAAGACCTATATGAATGCTTAATTGCTCCCCTTTGGTTTATGGAAATTGTAGAAATTACACGTAAGTGGGGCCAAGAATATGGCTTGAAGTCCTATTACCCAAGGAGAGATCGTGGCCACCTACGTACATTAACCCTACGAGAAACAAGTAAAGGCCGTATGGCGATTTTAACAATTTCTGGCCATCCCGATTATGCAGTCTCTTCTATAGCCATTGATTCTCTTTTAGAAAGAATGCCTCTACTCTCCTTTTTCATCTGCACTCAAGTGTTAAAAAAGAAAGAGCCTACACAGTTTCTTCTTGAACACTTAAGAGGTGATGCCCAAATAGAGGAGATTTTTACTGTAAATATGCCTTCTGGCAATCCTCAGAGCTTTTCGTTCTTCCTGGAGCCCCTAGCCTTTCTGCAGCCAAATATTCCTCAAGCCGAAAAAATCTATGAAAAAGCCCTAAAAATGGCTAATATTCAACCCCATGAAACTGTTTTAGACCTCTATTGTGGTATGGCTACACTCTCCCACTTCGCCTCCTTATTAGCCCATGAAGTCATTGGTATTGAAATTAATCCCGCAGCCATTAAAAGTGCCAACAAAAATATTACCTATAATAAACGGCTGAACATACGTGTGATTGAAGGCGATGCAACTCATTTACCTAAGGCTGATGTTGTATTTGTAGATCCTCCACGTGTAGGGCTTAGTAGCGATACCATTAGCGCTCTCATAGCCCTAAAACCCTCCCGTATTATCTACATTTCATGTAATCCTATCACGCAGCAAAAAGACATTGCGGCCCTTGGCTATGTGGCTCATACCATCCAGCCTGTAGATCAATTCCCCCAAACCCCCCATATTGAGAATATTGTTTTACTATGCGCTTTATAATTTCAGCCGAAGAGGGCTCTGCACGCTGCGGGCAGATAATCACCGATCATGGAGCAATCGAAACACCTGTATTTATGCCTGTAGGTACACGTGCTTCGGTAAAGGCTGTTACTAACCGTCAACTTTTAGAACTCGATACACGTATCATTCTTGGGAATACTTATCACCTTATGTTGCGTCCAGGTGCAAATCTTATTGCTAAAGCAGGGGGTCTGCATAACTTCATGAACTGGCCTAATGCTCTTCTTACTGATTCGGGTGGCTACCAGGTATTTTCCCTTTCTGCCCTTAATAAGATTACAGATAAAGGGGTTCATTTTCGATCGCATATTGATGGCTCACGCCATTTTTTAGGCCCTCAAGAAAGCATGGATATTCAGCATAAACTTGGCTCTGATATCGTTATGGCTTTTGATGAATGCTCCCCTTATCCAGCTAGCTATGAGCAAGCAGCCCACGCTGTAAAGAGAACTACTTCCTGGGCAAAAATTTGCCGTGATTATCCTTTACAATCCCACCAAAATCTCTTTGCCATTATCCAAGGTGGTACTTTTGCTGAGCTTCGCCAAGAATCCGTTGACAGCCTTCTTGCCCTTGACTGTGAAGGCTATGCTATAGGAGGCTTGTCGGTTGGTGAGCCTGCTGAGTTGATGTACCAGATGCTAGATGTAACAACACCTCTCCTGCCTTCCTATAAACCACGCTATCTCATGGGTGTTGGAACACCCCGTAACATCATCGAAGCTGTAATGCGCGGTGTGGATATGTTCGACTGTGTGATGCCAACTCGCAATGCTCGTAATGGAACTGCCTTCACGTGGCAAGGTAAGATCCAAATTAAGGCCGCTAAATACCGTGAAGACTTCTCCCCTCTGGATCCTGAGCTTACCTCTGAGGTCTCTGGCTATACAAAGGCTTACCTCCGCCACCTTTGTAATATTGAGGAGATCACTGCTATGACCTTAATCACCCTACAAAATATTGCCTTCTATCTCGATTTCATGAAGAAGCTACGTTTAGCTATACAAGAGGGCTCCCTGGCATCTTTCTATACACGTATCTGCCAGATATATCCCTCTTAATCTGAACTTTAATTTAAATGCAGGAAAGGTAGCTAAGACTAGCTTCTTTTGAAGCTAGCCTTTCTCCAGAAGAGCCATTGAGAGATGGAATCAAAAACCTCTAGGAATTATACCCAAGACCCCCCCTTGGGAAAAAGGGGGAGGGCCTCAGTCTTTCATAGATAAAAGAAATTCTACATTACTACCTGTTTTCTTGAGACGAGCAAGGAGGAGATTCATAGCGTCAATAGCGCTTAGATCGGCCATTGCTTGACGCAGGAGATGGATCTTTTCAAGTTCACTTGGGTGGTAAAGAAGCTCGTCTTTACGGGTACCACTTTTAATGATGTCCACAGCTGGGTAGATACGGCGATCAGCTAATCGGCGGTCAAGGACAAGTTCCATGTTACCAGTACCTTTAAACTCTTCAAAGATAACCTCATCCATACGAGAACCTGTATCAATCATAGCAGTTGCAATAATTGTTAAGGATCCCCCATTTTCAATATTACGGGCAGCGCCAAAGAAGCGTTTAGGCTTGTGTAAAGCATTGGCATCTACACCCCCACTCAATATCTTACCCGAATGGGGCTGGATAGTATTATAAGCTCTTGCTAAACGCGTTAGAGAGTCGAGAAGAATGACCACATCATGACCACATTCTACAAGACGCCGTGCTTTTTCAATCACCATCTCAGCAATTTGAACATGTCTCTCTGGTGGCTCATCAAAAGTAGAAGCGATCACCTCCCCTTTGACCATACGAATCATATCCGTCACCTCTTCAGGTCTCTCATCAATAAGAAGAACTAGAAGAATAACTTCAGGGTTATTCTGAGCAATAGCCTTAGCAATATTTTGCAAAATAATTGTTTTACCTACACGCGGAGGTGCCACAATCAAAGCGCGCTGCCCCTTACCAATTGGAGCTGCGAGATCTAAAATACGCGTAGAAAGACATTCTCTTGTTGTTTCCATCACAAGCCGTTCACTTGCATAAAGAGGTGTTAGGTTCTCAAAAAGGGTCCTTTCACGGTTTTTTCCAGGTGTTTTATTATTAATTTTATCAACACGCAAGAGGGCTACATATTTCTCTTTATCTTTAGGCGCACGGATAGTCCCAGAAACCGTATCTCCTTTTTTGAGGTCAAATCGTCTAATTTGAGCGGGGGAGACATAAATATCTTCAATAGAGGGTAGGTAATTATAAAGGGGTGAACGTAAAAACCCAAAACTATCGGGTAGAACTTCTAAAACACCCTCACCATAAAGAACTTCTTCAGGAGATTCCACCGCTTTATGGCGGACAATTTCATAGACAAGTTGTGACTTTGTTAAAGAGCCTGTATATTTAAGCCCGATTGCACGCCCAAAATTTGTAAGCTCGTCAATTGACATCCTTTGCAAGTCAGCGATACGCATGATATGTTCAGGGGTTGTCGTTAGAGTTGCATTCTCCCAATCATCGTCAGAGTCCTCAATAGAAGGCCCTGAAGCCTCTCTGTCTCTGTCTCTGTGATGGTTACGTGCTGAGTACTGACCTTTACGCCCCCCTTGTCGAGCTTCCCGCGGCGTGTGCTCACGCGGTATGCGCTCACGCGGCACTCGCTCGCGGGGCACTTGTTCTCTTTCACGAGGAGAATGAGTAACCTCACGTGCAGGGGAAGTCTCCTCACGCTGAGGAGCATTAATATAGCCACTCGTGGGTGGTATTAAAAGTTCACGTGCCTGCTCTGTAGGCCCTTCTGTCGAATCTTGCATTACTATCCTCTTGTCAATATAGAAAAAATAGGGTTTATCTGGGCTTCAAGGAGGGGTATACCCTCCTTATTTTGAATAATATAGTCGGCTTTCATAGCTCTTTGTTTATCATTTAATTGATGGCTTATACGTATATCGAAATCATCCTTTTTATAGCGCTTCCTTCTTTCTTCGAGGGGCGCTTCTACAGTGATTATAGCATCAAATTTCTCTTCTAGACCGCATTCGAATAAAAGGGGAACTTCTGCAATAAAAAGAGGGGCTTTTTGATCTATAGCTTTCAGATATTCTTGCTCTATAACGTCCAAGGCTGCTGGCTGCAAAATACTCTCATATTTTAGCTTTAACTCGTGACTTGAGAAAATAAAGGCTGCTACACGACTACGGATTATTTCTTCTTTCTCTAAAATATCTGGTCCTAAAAGGTCAATCACTTGTAGGCGAACAGAAGTTTTGGAGGATAATAATTGGTGGATGATAGCATCTGCACTGACTCGATAAGCCCCCTTATTTTCAAAAAGAAAGCATACTGTAGACTTACCAGAAGCTAAGCCTCCCGTCACCGCAACTTTTTTTAAGTCTAGCATTCTTTCCAATTTTTGCCAATGGATATATCGACCACTAAAGGGACCTTTAGACTCATAACTCCTTGCATAGCAGTTATCGCCGACTTTTTTAAAAAATTTTCTTCGAGAGGATCCATCTCAAAAAGAAGCTCATCATGAATCTGTAAGACAAGAAAACTTTTGGCTTTTTTAATCAAAGTCTCTACTTGAATCATAGCCATCTTAATAAGATCTGCTGAAGAGCCTTGTAAAGGTGTATTAATGGCTAATCTTTCAGCCGCAGCCCGCAGGGGGGCATTCCTACTCTTAATTTCTGGGATTTCTCTTTGGCGTCCTCTCATAGTCACGGCATAACCGGTTTGACGAGCTTTTTCCTTACAATCTTCAAAAAAATCTTTTACACCGGGATACCTGCTAAAATAGAGCTCTATAAAAAGGGCAGCCTCCTTTACAGAGCATTTAAGCTCTTTAGATAAACCAAAGGGTTGTTGACCATATATAATACCAAAATTCACGACTTTAGCCGTGCGTCTTTGCTCCGAACTAATAGCTTTAATTGATATATTAAAAATCAAAGAGGCCGTGTATGCGTGAATATCCTCACCCTGTTCAAAGGCCTGTAGAAGAGCCCTATCCTCACTTAAATGCGCCAACATCCGCAGTTCAATTTGAGAATAGTCGGCAGCTAAATAGAGCCAGTCTGGATTTTGTGGTTTAAAAGCTGCACGAATAGCGCGACCAAGCTCATTACGGACAGGAATATTCTGCAGGTTGGGATCTTGGCAGCTAAGCCTTCCTGTTGCTGCAACAAACTGATTGAAGGAGGGATGTATACGCCCAGTCTCACTGTTTATATAAGAGGGAAGTGCTTCAATATAGGTTGAACGCAGCTTTTCTAGCATCCTATATTCCAAAATATTTTCTACAACTGGATGCTCTCCTGCTAGTTCATCTAAAACATCTGCATTAGTAGAGCGTTGCCCCGTACTTGTTTTTTTTCCGGCCGTAATCTGTAAGCGATCAAAAAGTATCTCAGCTAATTGCTTAGGGGAATTAATATTAAAATGTTCACCTACTTGACTATAGATCTTAGCTTCAACAGCATGTAAAGCATTCATAACCTCTATTCCTGTATCACTAAGAGCCTTTTTATCAAGATATATACCTCTTTCTTCTATGTTATAAAGCACTTCTAAAACAGGTAACTCGATCTCTTCTACAAGATTTTTAAGGCCTCGTTCTTCTATTTTTTTACTTAAAATAGCATAGAGCTGAAATATCAGATCCGTATCAAGTCCACAGTATCCAGCAATGACTTCTAAAGGGAGGTCCATAAGGGAACCCTTTTTGACAAGTTCTTTAAAAGAAATTCTTTGAAGGCTTAAAAAACGTTCAGCTAAAAAATCAAGTGAATGCTGTCTTTGCTCTGAAAAGAGAAGGTATGAGTAGAGCATGGTATCCAAAATAGGCGCACTGACTTCTATATCATGTCGTTTTAATGCGTGTAAATGATGTTTAGCATTATGTGCAATTAAAGGACTTTTTCTTTCTTTAAACACATTTTTTAAAAAAATAAGAGCCTCTTTATTCTCATAGCAGGGCAGATATGAGCCTATACCTGCATGGCTACAAAATCCAACTCCGATTAAACCGCTCTGAAAACTATCAGGAAATGTTTTTTTACAATCAAATACTAAAAGAGGCGCTTCTATAAGCTCTTTAAAAAGAGCTGAGGAGGGAGCTACAACTTTATAATCTCCAAAGACATTTTTAGCCGTTGCTTTGGTAATAAGAGAATTAAAGTTCATATCCTGATAAAACTCTTGTAACTTTGCTAAATCGGCCTCTTTAATCTTGTAGAAAGATTCTTCTTGAGGCACAGGTAGTTCTGTATTAATAAGAGCTAATTTATAACTTAGAAAAGCACGCTCTTTATGCTCTTCTAAGAGAGCTTTTTTCTTTTTTACCTGGTCTATATTTTCATAAAGACCTTTTAAAGATATAAACTGTTTTAAAAGATCAGCCGCTCCTTTAGGGCCAATACCAGGAACTCCTGGTATATTATCAGAAGCGTCACCTATAAGTGATAAGTAATCAACAACTTGCGATGGAGAAACCCCCATCTGCTTTTCAATAGCTTCTCTATCTAAAATCAGGTTATTTTTATGAGTTTGAAGGACTTTTATAGAATCTCCTATGAACTGATATAAATCCTTATCCGCCGTACAAAGAAAAACTTCAGCACGGGTATCTCTGGCCCACACAGCAATGCTACCCATCGCATCGTCCGATTCAAAACCCTCATAAGAAAGCGTTGCAATACCCTGAAGCCGGCAGAACTCTTCAGCCCAAACAAGTTGCTGAGGAAGGTCCTCAGGAGCTTTTGTCCGTGTGGCTTTATACTGTGGATAAATAGCAAGCCTAGAGCGCTTGTTATCGATGCCTTCAAAGACAGCTACCATATGCGTAGGGTTAAAATCTTTAATAAGTTTCAGTATCACTCTTATAAAACCATAAAGACCCTGCGTCCCCAACCCCTTGCCATTAGTCATGGAGGGTAAAGCATGATATGATCTATAGACAAAACCCGAGACATCCAGGACAAAAAGCTTTTCCATCAAGGCATATATAGATAAAGAGGTTTGTTGGCTAACTCTACTGTTGGGAAGCCCTCTATTCTATGGATAAGCTGTCCTTTTAGTAATGCATTATCCTTTCCAAAAATACCTCCTAAAAGACCCTCTTCATGTATTGAAATTACCTGGTATTCTTCTGTAATACCCGCGGCTTTAATAAGTGCACCAAGTGCATCAGCACGTGAAGCTCCCGTATAGTCAATATATCCTTTTTCAAGAGCTAATGGAGCTGGAAAAACCTGAGCTCCATATTCATTAACAAGCATATCTTTAGTAATCTTAGGTCTGGATTTTATAATAATATCGACAAAGCGATTATAATAATACAAGGAGATAGCCTTCCATCGGCTTTCTTCTCCATCTTCCCAAATACGTGTTGGATTAAGATCATCTTTATATTTACCAGAGGTCAGCGTCAAAGTAGTAACCCCCACTTTTTTAAGCAGATCAACCACATTGTAATATTGGCTGATAACCCCTACAGAACCGACAAGACTTATATTCGAGGCATAAATTTTATCAGCTGCACAAGCAATATACATACCCCCTGAGGCGCATAGCCCATCTATATAAGCGTATACAGGAACTTTATAACGACTTTTATATTCTAAGATAGCTTGATAAATACTATCGGAATCAAAAACAGCACCCCCGGGTGAATTGATTGTTATGAAAACAGCTTTTACACGATCTTCTTTAAGAATCCCCTCCCTTGAAGCATTTAAACTACGTCCCACTTTTTCTTGTGTGAGTTTACCAATCCCAATGGTACCCTCAATAGCTACTTGCAGAATTACTGGCTTGGTACTACTAACGATTTCCGTAGAGCCTAAGCTATTAGTTTCTATTCGAATATTAAATTGGGGTTCGGTAAGTTTTTGCCCAGAAAAGAGGCCTCCTATAAAAATAAGTATTACCAAAAAACTTAGACTGATACCTAGAACGGCGCAGAAGCATACGAAGAAAGATCGTAGTGCCGATGTAATTAAAGATTCTTGAATGAATTTCATGGGTAATCGCTCCTCAAAGTTTGTTCTTTTATAAACTTCTAGCTAGATTTATTCAAGTCAGAAGGGGCTAAAAAGGTCATTATCTCATGTGTAATAGGATGCTTTATAGACATCTCTGCATGATGTAAGGCAATAACCCCCTCTTTAAAATAAACTTTACTACCATATTTAGAGTCACCTACTATTGGACAGCCAATATCAGCCATTTGCGCACGTATTTGATGGTAGCGCCCTGTTTCTAAATCAATAGATAGTAAGAAGTAAGGCCCTTTCTTATTTAAAAAATGATAAGAAAGCCTCGATTCCTTGCCACCCTCATTGACAAAAGCTTTATGATCACCATGGACTAGCTTATGCATGAGTGTAGCTGTAAGATGGGGTGGCTTTTTGGAAATAAGTGCCCAATAACGCTTCTGCGTACGTTTTTCCCGAATCTCTTTCATAAGCCTTGGTAAGGCTTTACTACTCTTAGCAAAGACAACAATACCACTAACAGGCTTATCTATACGGTGAATAGGCTCAATAAAGCTATATTCTTTCCGCAGTTCCGTAAGAAGAGAATGGCTTTCTTGACTTGTTGGCTGGACAAGGAGCCCTCCTGGCTTATTCACAACTAAAATATGGTTATCTTCAAAGAGATTTTTTATGATGATGCACCAAATAACGATAGAGAGTAAGAATAGAGAGCAATAGCAGGGGGAAGATCAAATGGAACCAGAGAATGGCCCCCGAATTACCAGGAGCATCATTATGATTAATAACCATCTCACGAACATTGCCAATACCAACACCCATAATGAAGATACTATACCCTATAGCTGTTGCGAGCCAAAAATCGCCTCTTTCCCAAACACAGAAGATCCCCATCACCCCAAAAGCTAAATTTGCAATACCTACCTCATATTGGAAGGGGCTTCCTGGGCCAAAACCCATAAATTTAGCAGCCTCATCTGCAAAAAAGAGATATCCAAAAAATGTCCAAAGGCTCGCTAAAGCTACGTTAATTAAAAACATATAGAGAAGCAGGCTCTCTAAAACACCTTTTAAATTACGTAAATTCTTAACAGAGATCAAGTGGATGATTGTTAAAAAAAACAGTGCGATTATCCAGATAATAATAGGGATCATATTTTTATATTCCTCTTTGACGTACAACTTCGAAGAGCAAAAGTGTTGTAGCTGTAGCTACATTCAGAGAATCAGCACCCCCCCTCATAGGGATACGCACACGAAGATCTGCCTCATCTAACCAAAGCTCAGATAATCCGAGCTGCTCAGTTCCAACTACCAATGCCACAGGTCCCATTAGGTGGGTATCCGTATAATTTTTTGTAGCTGATGGCGTTGCTGCTAATATTGCAATATTTTGACTTTTAAGCAGCTTAATTGTCGCCTCCGAGCTAGCCTCAAAAATTGGAACTGTAAAGAGGGTGCCTACACTTGCTCTTACAGTATTGGGATTATATAAATCTGTGCATTGATCGCAAACAATAACCGCATCAACACCCGCTGCATCAGCCGAACGAAGTATCGTACCTAGATTGCCTGGTTTCTCAATACCTTGGGCTATTAGAAAAAAGGCCATATCCGGCTTTGATAGTGCTTTCTTTGATAGAGCTATCTTTAAATCAGTAATGCCTTTTTTATGGATTTTAGCAACGGCTACTAACCCATCAGGACGATCCCGATAAGAGAGCTTTTCAAAAATATTCTCTTTACACTTATAAAGGTTTTGGGCTCTAGACCGGTGCATCAAATCAGCTTCGCTCAGCCCTAAAAAGAAAGAGGGACAAAAAAAAATATCTACAACCTCTACGCCTCCTTCAACGGCGCGTAATAACTCGCGGTAGCCTTCGATGAGAAAATGGGTGGATCTTCCTCTTCTTTCTTGCAGAGCTAGAGCCGCTTTTAAACGGGGATTAGCCGTGCTTGTAATTTCAATCATAAGTCAAAAAAGTTCCGCGTATTAGTATATATTTGAGAGGCTACTGGGACCCCTTTAATATCTCGAAGGGTTTCTGCTATCTCTACAATATTGGCTGGCTCATTAATCTGCCCTCTTTTGGACTGGGGCGCCAACCAGGGAGCATCTGTTTCAATTAAAATACGCTCTAGGGGAAAAGCTCTAGCAATCTCTCTTAATTCTTCGCTTTTTTTAAATGTTAAAATCCCACTGAAAGAAATAAAAAAACCTCTTTTAATAATCTCTAAAGCCTCCTCACCCGTTCCAGTAAAACAATGAACAAGGAGGGGCCCTGTGTAGCTCTCCTCATCTAAGGTGAGGAATAATTCTTTAAAAGCACCTCTACAATGTACTACCAGTGGTTTTTTATACTTTAATACTAATTTTATATGCCTTTTAAACCATATAATCTGACTTTCTAGAGGAGCTTTACTATTAACAAGGTCTAATCCCGTTTCACCAATTGCAACTAACTGATCTACATGTTTTTCAATAAAACAAAAAAAATTCTCCCCTTCTAAATGGGCATCATGGGGGGTAATGGCCGCAACATTATAGGGCAACGGAAGAGAGAATGCCCTCTCTAGAGAAATCTTATTTGTACAAATATTAATAACCTCAACAACGCCTGCTTCTTGCGCTTTTTTCATCATCAGAGAAATTTCTACATCTCGATAATTTTCTCCTGTAAGATGAGCATGGGAATCAATGTAGTGCATTGAGAACAAGTGAGGCGGTTAATGTTTCTGGAAAAACTATAGGTTCATCACATTCACCATTATAATAGACGTAAAGGGGAACTCCACTGCGTTGAAACTTTTGTAGATAGGCCGTAATAACTGGATCGCCCTTTGTCCAATCAGCTTTTAAGCAAACAACCTCTTTATCAATAAAAGCTTGATCTACTTCATTACTATATAAAACAGTTTTATTGGCTTGGCAAATAAGACACCATTTTGCTGTAAAATCAATAAAAACGGGCTTCTTTTCGGCTAGGAGTCTCTCAAATAGTTCCGAATTAAATGTTTGCCAGTTACCTTTCTCAACATTTAACGTTGAGGCCTCTTCAAAGGTCTCTGCATGAACTACTGCGACACTTGCCGTACCTATTAAAAGAAGTGAGAGGCAAAGTGCTACAAACCTAACACCTTTACGGCGAGATAAATCTCCCCAATTACCCCATATCCAAGCAGCAATTGATAAAATAAGTAAACCTATTAAAAGGCCTATTACAGCACTAAAATGAGTCTCTGCTTCAAAAATCCAGATGAGCCAGAGAACAGCTGCCATCATTAAGAACCCCATAGCCTGTTTTAAACGCACCATCCAAGCTCCAGGTCTTGGTAAAAGGCGTGCTAGAGGGGGTATTACCATTAAGACCATGAAAGGAAGTGCCAGGCCTAAACCCATAACAGCAAATATTATAAGGGATTTAATAGCTGGTAATGTCAAAGTTAAACCCAATGTAGACCCAAGAAATGGACCTGTACAGGGTGTTGCAACAACTGTTGCTAGTATTCCACTAAGAAAAGAACCGAATATACCCTCTTGCTTATTACTATTACCTAGTGATGTTAGGCTCGTTCCCATTTCAAAAAGCCCAAATAAATTCAATCCCATAAGAAAGAAGAGCCCGCATAGAAATGCTACAAAAAGAGGTTCCTGCAGTTGAAAGCCCCATCCAATTTGGGAGCCTGTAGCTCTCAGTAAAAGCAGTGTACCGCTGATGGCTAGAAAGGAAAATATAACACCCCCCCCATAAGAAGATGCCAGGGCTATACGTTTATAACTACTTTGACCAGCTGCATCAATAAGACTTAAGACTTTGATAGAAAGAACAGGAAAGACACAGGGCATTAAGTTTAAAATAAGCCCCCCACCAAACGCCGCTAGAAGTACGAGTAAAAAACTAATTCTCGCAGCTTCTGGGGTATGGTTAACATCATAAAAGGAGATCCCTATATCCGTATCTATTTTTAAAACGCCTTTTAAATGACCTTCCAGGCCACTTAAAATAATACGCTTATCATCTGTTATCTTTACAGAAGCTTTAACTTCATCCAAAGAGGCTGGAAAAAAATGTGCTTTAATAGTCCCAGGGGGCGCTGCAAAAACAATTCTTCCTTCTTCCAAGGAAAGAGCCTCTACCTTTTGCGGTAGTAGATTCTTAGTTTCCTCTATGAGGCCTTTTACCTCTTCATTAAGTTGTGATCCTCCAAGAAATATCGTTTTTTCAAAGACTTCTTTACCAGGAATACAAAAATCACCACAGGCTACCCAAGAGACTATCGCCTTAAGAGGGAACGACTCCTTATTGAAAGAGGTCGGAATCATAACTGTAGCCATTAGGGCAAAATCCTTATCATACCCATACATAGTCATTCCATTTTCTTGGAAGGCAGTAGGCGCGGGCCAATCAATAGGAGAAACGGTAAATCCAGGAGGTAGCTCCCATTTAATAGAAATAGGCGAACCAATATCACCTGGATTTTTCCAATAAGTATGCCAGCCTTTTTGGAGATAGAATTGAATAACAACATCCAAGCTATCCCCAATGACTATTTCTTGATGGGATGTAAGAAGTTCTGCTTTAACGGGATGTATTTGATCTTGCCCGGCAGAAAGAGGTCCCAATAATAAAAGAGCAAAGAGTAGTAAAATACGCATAAATCCTGTATCAATTATACTATATTCAATAATATGGTGTTAAGCAATTATTTGCAGGAGGCTTTTTCATGTCCAATCCCCTTATTATAGCCTATACTGAATCTGATTTGATTGGTAAAATGATCTTTTTATCCCTCCTTTTTCTTTCAATGATCAGTTGGACTATTCTGATTCAAAAGACCCTTGCCTTTCGTCTTATTAAGAGCAAAGGACATAATTTAATTAGGCAATTTAATGCTATTAAGAATCAACCTCTTTCTCTGGATCTTAAAACTGAATCTCATCCCTTTAGCGAGATTTATCAGCATTTAAAAGAGCAGACCCTTCTTTTATTGCGCAAAAATCAGGCGGGTTTTCAAAAAGACAAGCCTGTTATCCTCTCTACTTCTGATATTGATCTTATTCACTCTTCTCTTTCCAATACAATTGGCTATCATACTAAAAGCCTAGAAAGTTACCTCTATATCCTTTCAACTGTAGTCACTTTAGGTCCGTTTCTTGGTCTTTTGGGGACTGTTTGGGGTATTTTAACGACTTTTGCGGCTATGAGTACAAGAGATTCGGGTCAAACAAGTGAGGCTATATTAAGCGGTCTTGCAATGGCACTTGGTACCACCATTTTAGGGCTTTTAGTGGCTATACCCGCTCTCATCGCCTACAATTATCTTAAAAATAGCAGCCGTGAATTACAAATGGACATGCAAGATTTTGCGAGCAAAGCTCTAGGCACAATAGAAGTGCATTATAGAAAAGTGGAAATTACATGAGGTCTTACAATATATCTTCAGAGACACCTGAAGCACCGATCAACCTTACACCCCTTATTGATGTTGTCTTTGTAATGCTAATTATGTTCATTCTAGTAGCGCCTATACTGGAAATGGACAATATAGAATTAGCCCCTTCGTCCTCACAGAGCACTGAAATATCGAGTGCTACTATGGAAAAGAATCCTCTTACCATTCATGTGCGAAAAGATAATACAATTTGGTATAATAAGGAAAAAGTATCTTTAGATCATCTTAAGATCCATTTAACAGCAGCTAGAAAAAAAAACCCTCAGATCGCACCCCTCTTGCTTCATGATAAAAAGGCTTTTTTCGGTACCTATCAATTGGTAAAAAATACAGCTGAAGAAGTCGGTTTTAAGGAAATTAATATTGTATTAGCCCCATGAACCCTTATAAATTTCGATGGAAGGCTCTTGGAATTCCTCTTTTATTTCATACACTTCTCATTGGTTTCCTTTTATTTAATTCAAAACCTCTCCCAGTTAAAATCAAACAGCCCTCCCGAGTTCAGACCATCCAACTAAGACCTCAGCAAGCCGTAAATAGCCCAAGTATTACCCCTCTGGTTCCTATAGAGCTTATCAATACAACACCTCCTATAGAAATAGCTATTATAAGAGAGCCCATTGCAGCCGAGTCTGTTAAAAAAGAAACTGTACTAAAAAAACCCACCAAGAAAGAACCTGCTCAATTAGAAATTCTTAAATCAGAAATTGTTAAATCAGAAATTATTAAAGAGCCTCTGGCTAGAGAATCAAAGCCTACCGAGAAAAAAAAAATAAAAGTAGTTAAGAAGCTACCTATAAATAAAAGATCGCCTAAGGAGGGAACCTCTTTACCCAAAACTGTAAAGACACCCCCTTCTTATAAAAAAACCTCCGAGTCTACCACAACCTCCTCTGTCCTGGCCGCAGCTAGTGCTGCTTTAGATATTCTACACTCTTTAAAAGATCCTGTGGAAAAAACTATTAAAATGGCTTTTCGAGTAGAAAATATTGAAGCGCTTAAAAGCGAGAGCTTTAAAAGCTATGATCGCGTTGCTGCCTCGGAAAAAAACTATCAAGAAGATATCTCCGCTGCCCTGCAATATAGTTTGGTATTACCCGAACAAGGTGAAATTGTCTTACTTTTAACACTTCATAGTGACGGAAAAGTCAAAACTGTTAAAATCAAGCGGGCTGAGAGTATTAAAAATAGCCATTACGTGAGTGAAAAAGTTCCTTACTTGCGCTTTCCTGATTTTAAAGAGCTTTTTAAAGGAGAAAAGGATCATACCTTTGTAATAACCTTATGCAACAAATAATTTTTTTATTTTTTCTCACTTTACGCTTATTTTTAAGTGCAAGTGATACATTCTCAGTATCTTTAGATACAGAGACCCCTCTTGACCCTATTTACGTGACCCCTATTGAGGGCTCCGCTTTTGATCAAAAATATTCGGAAGAGCTTATCCGAATACTCTCCTATGATCTTAATCATAACGGGAGGAGTGTCACGGTGCGTTCAAGCGAAAAAGCCCTCTATATCATAAAATGGAGTGTTCAAAGCAAAACCATTCAGCCAACCCTCTACGTCGTCCATGAACGTAAATCGAAAAAAATTGATAGCTTCACATTTACTGGTAAAATAAATCAGGATCGCCGCCTAATTCACCAAATAGCTGACACCCTTTTTAAAAGCATATATGGTACAGAAGGTGTGGCCTCAACAACCATTCTTTATACGGTCCGTGAAAAAAATCAAGACCCCGTTTTTAAAAGTGAATATCTTTCGGAAGTATGGCAGTGCGATTTTGATGGGCATAACCCACGTCAAGTTACTCATGAGGGGCGCTATATTGTTACCCCCTGCTACGTTCCTGCTAAAAAAGGGTTTAGGCCGGGTTCTTTTCTTTTTGTATCTTATAAGCTGGGCCAACCTAAAATCTATCTTGGTTCCCTTGAAGATGGATCCTCCCATCAACTACTCTCTTTAAGAGGCAATCAGTTTATGCCGGCCATTACTCGTAGTAAAGCAGACATTGCCTTTATTTGTGATGCTATGGGTAATCCGGATCTTTTTATTGTACCTTATAACGATGATCTGGGTGTTGGCAAACCAAGACAGATCTTTGCTTCTCCTAGAGGAACACAAGGCTCCCCCTGTTTTTCTCCCGACGGGCGCCAAATAGCCTTTGTTTCTAATAAGGATGGAAATACTCGTGTATATATGATGGATATTCCTTCTCCTCATATTCTCTTGAAAGAAATGAGCCCGCGTCTAATTAGTAGGGCTTGTAGAGAAAGCACAAGCCCCTCTTGGTCACCTGACGGCCGTAAAATAGCTTACGCTGGGCTTATAGCAGGGACTCGGCAAATTTTTGTCTATGATAGAGACAGCCAAACTGAAGAACAAATTACAACTGATAAAAGTAATAAGGAAAATCCCTGTTTCGCAGCAGACAGCTTCCATATTGTCTTTAATGCTGATCAGAGTGGTGGTAAAGCACAGCTGGCAGTTGTTAATTTAAAACAAAAAGAGACTGTATTAATATCAGAAGGAAATACGGATAAACGCTTTCCTTCTGCAGAACCACTTGTAAAATAACCGTTCTTCTACTATACCTTCTTATCTGAAGACCAGAGGTGGATAAATTATGAAAAAATTGCCGTTGCTTTGTATATTATTTTTATGCTTTACAGTTCTTTCTAGCTGTAAACGTTCTCCAAATGATGTTTGGGAAGACTCCAAGACAGCTAGCAGACAGATGGGAAACTGCTTTAAAACGCTGACAGGGACTCGTTCTACCTCTCGTCAAATAAAAGATCCTCGTGACTTTAGGGGACCCTCTGACAATGATTTTATCCCTTTAAGCGACGATGACTTAGCTGAGCAACTAAAACTAGACACCCAGCATCCTCAACCCTCTATATCTCCAGGTGAAGCAGGGAGTAATTTACCAGGCATTGACGGTTTTGGTACTCCTTCGGGGGCAACAGCTGCTGTCTTTAAAAATATTTATTTTGAAACAGACAACTACTCTGCTTCAACTCCAGAAGCACGTAGGATACTTCAGGGCATAGCCTCTTATATGAAGAGCCATCTCAAAATAGCTATCTTTGTAGAGGGTCATTGTGATCAAAGAGGAACCGCAGCCTATAACTTAGCCCTCGGTGCTAAACGAGCTAATGCTATCCGTAACTTTCTTATAGATGAGGGTGTAAACCCTGAGAAAATATTCACTATCTCCTATGGGAAAGAACGTCTGATGAGTCCTAATGGGGATGCAGAATCTTTGAAAACAAATCGTCGTGTAGAATTTAAAATCTATCCCGCCACTGCCTAAAGGATCATTATGTTACAAGGGGGTTTTCTATGTTTTATGCTAGTAACCTCCTCTCTCTTTGCTCAAGATCGTGGTCGCACAATTGATTATATCCAATCTGATCTCCTTGACATTCGAGAAAATATGCGCCACCTCAAAGTGGAAAGAGAACTTCTTGATGATCGTATAGAGACTCAGAATACTCAACTAATGCAGATTAAAAAGGATCTCGCTCGTTTTCAGCAGGCCCAGGGTAACTTATCCAGCAGTAAAAGTGATCAGCTACAAACCCGCCTTAATACTCTTGAAAAAGGGCAAGAAGCTGTAGTAGATGACTTCAAGCAACTTAAAAAACACCTTAATGATACTTCCCTTGTTATTAATAAAATGAGCGATCATATCGAGCAAGATCAAAGCCTCATAAAAGGGCAAATTCGCGATCTTAAAAAAATTGTAGAATCCCTTGTTGAATTACTCCAAAGCTCAACTAAACTCACCACCTCCTCTTACAAAGTAAAAGCTGGCGATACTTTAGATAAAATTGCCAAATCCCATGGCCTTCCAGTCGATGTCTTAAAAAAACTCAACGAGTTAACACATGATCGTATCTCTATCGGCCAAACATTACGCCTCGAATAATAAAGCCATTGGCATTTTTGATTCGGGTATTGGGGGACTTACGGTTATGCGCCAAATTCATGCATTACTTCCTCATGAAAATATCTGCTATTTTGGAGACACAGCTCGATTACCTTATGGCAATAAAAGTCCAGAAACTATTAAAAAATATGCACGTGAAAATGCTGACTTTTTACAAGATCAAAACATTAAATTATTAGTTGTTGCTTGCAATACGGCTTGCGCTTTAGCCACTGATCTAGATTCTTATGTGGATGTCCCTCTTATAGGCGTTATTGAACCAGGCGTAAGAAATGCCGTAGAAAGCACAAAAAGTGGCTCTATAGCTATTTTAGGAACAAAAGCGACCATATCCTCAGGCGTCTATCAGAAGTGTCTAAAAGCGGCCCTGCCCATGGGAAGGATCTTTGCTAATGCATGCCCCTTGCTCGTGCCTCTGGTAGAAGAGCAGCTTTTTACCCACGAAGCAACAATCCTTCTTATCAAAGAATACACAGCCCCTCTAATGAAGCACACACCTGATACCGTTATCCTGGGCTGCACCCACTACCCACTGCTTCGGCCCCTTTTCCAAGAAATACTCGGGGAAAATATTATTCTAATAGATCCGGCCTATAGTACCGCTTTAGCGGTACAAAAAAAACTTAGAGATCTTAACCAATTAAATAAGAGTCCCCAAAAGGGATCCTGTGTGTTTTTCGTCTCCGATGACGCACCTAAGTTCAAAGAGACGGGAGCGCTTTTTTTTAAAAATTCCCTAGAACTTGTTACACTCAAAATCTAAAGGTACTTTTATGGGACTTACTTCTTCTATTAATGGTATTTATTGCGAGAAACTTTATCAGGACCTCTGGATTAAAGGCGCTGCTATGCAAGTGGGTGGTAGGGGCTGTAAAGAGCGCTACGAAGCCATCGAAGCTCACCTATCTAAGCTACAAGGTCCCTTTAAGGTTCTTGATCTAGGCGCTAATATGGGCTACTTCTCTTTTCGACTTGCTGAAAATTTTAAAGGCGATTTTGTTATGTTAGAGAATTCATCTACAACAACAAAAAGGCTCCTGCAACTCTGTCTTATGAATGCTAATCCTCAAATTTATTTTTTAGCAGTACGTGTTAATTTAGCAGAACTAGAGAAAATTCTTCTCGCCGAAAAATTTGATGTCATCCTAGCTCTCAGTGTTATTCACCATTTTAATGAACCTTTTAACGATATTATTGCCACCTTTGCACGCCACAGCAAATATGTGATACTTGAACATGCAAATCCTGAAGAAACTCACTGCCCTAACCCTAATCGCATCAAAGCAGAACCCCTGAACTTGTCCCCTTATAACCCCATTAAACTCTGTACATCCACAGCTACTGGTTATCAGCATATCTTCCGCGATACCTATGCCCTTACAGGATCAGTAGAAGCTAGTGAAAAATCAACTCCCGGCATATCTCTGGAAACCTACTCAAAATATTCTGGGATTTATCCTCATCCGACCTTGCTTCATTCTCTCTTAAAAAAGCATAAAGATAAATCCCTTCTTCGCCTTGTAGAAGGAACTATTAAAAAGTAGCCAATGCTCTATAGGAATATTATTTGTAAATAAAATCTTTGTATTACTCGTGAAAAGTATTACCCCTAACTCCGGCTATATAGCTTCTAGGAAACGATACCCAACACCCCTAACTGTTTCTATCCAAAGAAATTGTGGGCCTAACTTTTTACGTAATGAGGCAATATGAACGTCAATATTACGATCAATAATGAAGGCCTCATCATTTTGAACATCATCCAAGAGCTGCCCCCTAGTCAGTACTCTGCCACGATTAGAAAGAAGACGTTTAAGAATACCAAATTCTGAAAGAGTAATAGGGATATATTTCTCTTTCTTGCGTAATAAATAACGATCAACTTCAAGAAAAAAATCACCAAAATTAATCGTTTTGCTCTGTTTTTCTACTTCTCTTTCTCGACGTAAGACAGCTTTAACACGAGAGAATAAGACTTTAGGAGAAAAGGGTTTAGCCACGTAATCATCCGCACCAAGCTCAAGGCCAAGAACGACATCAAACTCTTCGTTTTTGGCAGAAATAATAATAACAGGGGTGCCTTTGAGCTCAGCGTTTGTCTTGATTTTACGACAGACATCCAAACCATTCATGCCAGGAAGCATAATATCCAGGATTACTAGATCCGGTTTTTCTCTTTCCACCGCTTTAAATCCATTAATACCATCTGCTTCTACCTGGAGGCGATAGCCGGAAATTTCTGCTTGTAATTTAATCAAAGCGGCTATATCCTCTTCATCCTCAATAAGAAGAATTGTCTTTTTTTGTACCATTCTCAACTTTCTCCACTAGATTAAAAGGCATTATTTCTTAAGAGATCTTGAGCAAACTGATAAGACAAGAATCCTCTTATAGTTAATGCTTTCTTAAAACTTTCCTTATAACCGCTTGAATTCATAATTGTCTAGCATTCAAAGAAGATTTATAGTGAAAAAATTTATACTTCTTTTCACCTCTTTGCTGGGTTGCTTAGCCTTAAGCCTCTTATTATTAATATCTTGGCCTAGGACCCCTCTGGCTGTAAGAAGTCCTGTTATATCAACCTATAACTCTATTTTTACAGAAAAACCAGAGACTCAATTCAACTGCGAAAAATGCACAAAAAAAGAACTTATATCATTCTGTTTAAAAAACTTAGAAAATATAAAAACGCTTTCTAGGGCCCTCCATTTTTATGAACAGACGTGGAGATCTAGCGGTACTCTTAAAAAAGTTTTAGAGAGCCATATTTTAAATGAAGATTCCCCCCCCCTTTTAACCTTCTGGTATACCAAGGGTACTGAAAACAAGGTCTTTTTTCTAAATCAAGTGGAAGAGAGAGCTAAAAGACTTTGGCAAATAAAAGAATCATATCTAAAAGCTGCTCTTCTAACCCGTTTTTTATATGAATATATTCCCGATAAAGTTGCTGCTACCTTAAAGGAAATTTTTCATATAGCCCAGAAAAGCGACGATATAGGTTTAATGTTGTCCCTAATTTCTTTAATGGGAGAATATAAGGTAGAACCTCTTGATACTAATCGAGCGACAACTGCACAGAATTTATTGGCCGATGCAACCTATCTTTACAATATCGGAAGGGCCCAAGAAGCTCAGGATCGTTTAACCCTCGTTACCTTTATGGACTCTAACAACGAAAAAGCTGAATAATAACTTGCCAATTTGCTAAATTGTATTAATATGATGGACAAAGAGACTGCTAATCAAAATTTAAGACCGCTGGTGCTATCGGCTTTAGAGGACTTTAGAAGACTACTCCAAAGTATAGCCCTTTTTCATGCTATCTTTTGGGGGCTTATGACTTTTGAGGTCCTTCTTATCGCCCTCTTTTTCTCTTCTTTAGTCCATTTAGCCTTAATAGCCCTAAGTATAGCTCTTCTAACACTCACTTTTTTTAGCTACTTTATATTAAAATTTTGGATTTACACAAAAAAAAGAGAGGATTTTATAACCCTTGCTGATGCATTTCAAGAGAGCGTCCAAAGATTAATGGGTGAAGAAGAGACTACTTTCGCTTATTATGCCTCTCTTGCAAAGGCTTTTTTAACACTCTCAGATGCCCTTAAAAAAAGTCCTCCTTCCCCAGGCAAAGCGCATTACTTATGGATAAACTCTTTTTATCCCCTTATAACTTACTGCTATAAAAAGTTATCTCACAAAAACCTTCTCTTTATCCAAGAATTGATTCTTGGACGCACTACCCACCTCTGGCTTGAATTTATTAGAAAAGCCCCAACGCATTTAGAGGCCCACGCCGCACTGGCAAGCACCTATATCACTTTTTCTACATTCTTTGCAGAAGATAAAAAACATAAAGAACGTTTTACAACGCTTGTCCAAAAAGCTGCTGTAGAGTTTAAAATCTTAAGTGATTACTCTCCCAATGACATATGGGCACATACGCAGCTAGCCTATACTTACCATGATCTAAATATGCGACGAGAAGAAATTAAAGAATACGAAGCTATTTTGATCCTTCATCCTAAAGATATTGATACACTCTTTAAGCTCGGTGTTCTCTACTTTCAAGAGGGATTTGCTTCTAAGGCTCTTTCTCTTTATGAGGAGCTTCGAAAACTTAATCCCCAAAAATCCAACGAGCTTATCAATTTTTACGCATGAGAATTATCGCTGGCCTCCTTAAAGGACGCCTCCTTAAAGGGCCTAAGTCTGCAGCTAGGCCCTCTTCAGAGAAGCTTAGGGGTTCTGTTTTTAATATTTGTCAAGACATCCAAGGCCTCCTAGTTCTCGACCTTTTTGCAGGATCTGGGGCTATGGGGTTTGAAGCCTTAAGCAGAGGTGCTCGACATGTTACTTTTGTAGATAATGATAAGGGATCACTCTCTGCTATTTATGCCAACAGTACAGCGCTTGGAGTGAATAATCAAGTAACTATTCTCCCCTATAAAGCGGAAAGAGCTCTGAAAACAGTTGGCCTCTTTGATATTATTTTTCTAGACCCTCCCTACTCCCTTTCAGCCCACCCTTTTATTGCTGGATGCAAAGAACATCTTAAACCACTGGGCAACCTCTTTGTAGAAGATAGGCACGGCTGTGAGGTTTTCCAAGAGCCTTTAGAACTAATCACCACACGTCGCTTTGGTGATAGCCGCTTACGTCATTTTATCCTTAGTTGTTGAAAAATACTCATTCTCAACAAGCTCTACCAGTAGATGCAAAATAATCATATGTGCCTCTTGGATGCGATCAGATGTCTCAAATCCTTCAATAATTATTTCTAGATCTGCAACACCCTTGGATTTCCCTCCGCTTTTTCCAAGCAAAGCAACTGTTTTAAGGCCCTTTTTTTTTGCCATCTGAAGAGCCTTTACTATATTAATAGAGTTGCCACTGGTGGAAAGAGCTATAAAGGTATCCTCTTTTTTACCAAAAGCATCTATCGCTCTTGCAAATACAACTTCATACCCCTCATCATTTGCCACACATGTCAGATAACAGGATTCGGAAAGAGCCATTGCTGGAAGGGGAGTCCTATATCCACGGTAAAAGCCCACAAGCTCTTCCGCAAAATGACAAGCATCTGCCAGGCTGCCCCCATTACCAGCAATTAATACCTTGCCCCCTAGGCGATAGCTATGGACCAAAGCCTTTGCTATCTCCATAATTTTTTCAGAAACTTCTTGGGTTTTTAAAAAAGAGGCAGCTTTTATAGCCTCATCTATGGATTTTTCAATTGTCTTCTGCATAAAAAACCCTCTATGATTAAACTCTAGTGATTAATCGTAACGTAACAAATGGTAAAAATGCAACTAACCCGTAAAGCTTTATATAATACCCTTAAGTACCACCACCCACTAGAAGCAGAAAAATGGCAACAAGAAAACTTACGCTCACTGACCTTAGAGGAACTTTTTTCAAGGCTTGAAAAACTAGGGTGTATTATGGATAAAGACTCTTTTTGTCTATTTGCTGAAGAAATTAATACTCCTGAAGATTTTGCGGACGATCTTGTAGAGGACCCCAAAAAACAGGACCAGATTTTTTTACCCGTTTTTGAACTTTGGAGACGTCTTCTTCCGTTTAAACCCAGTTTTTCTGTGATTACAGATGAGTTAGATGAGCAAATTCACTACTATAATACAGGCCTTCGTGACGATTGTCTCTTAGAAGCCCTCAATGCTGTTCTAATAGCCTTGCACTGCTTTCTGGATAAGGATCTCTCTAAAAAAGAGTGTCAAGAACTACTTGAAAACCATACAGCTTATGATGTGGAAGGATTTCTTTATGAGTACCTACAAGAGTTCCTAGATAAGAATCAAACGAGCCTAGCAGCTGGTTTATTAGAGTCTTTTAAACCTTTTATCCAAGATACTGCGTGGTTTACTCTTCTTGAGCTACGTCTTTTTTTCCAAAAAGAATCTAAAGAAGCGGTTGTTGTTCTTCAGCAGCTTCTCTCTACAGCAAGAGCGCTACAAGATCCCGAATTTTACCTTGAACTTTTGGTAGTCATTGCTGTTAATGTAGATAAGGAAATATTTCTAGAAATAGCTGAATTAGCGTTACCTCTTCTGGAAATAGAGGACCAGTTACAAGAACTCCTCTCTTCCTTAGCACTTTTTTGGAATTCTCTTGATGAAGAGAGAAAAGAAGGAGAGGTCCTCCTCTATTTAAATGCCCGTAAAAGTATTCCTCTTGATCAAGCTATCTCTGCTGAAGCTCGCAGAAAGGTCAGAGTATTCTTAGCGGTTTAAAATCCAAAAAATCACAAGCTGTTAGGTGATAATTCACACCCCGGGCTTTGCCAAAACAAACTTTCCCCACAGTAAGGCAATGTAGGTGTCCAAAAACTACTTGCGACACCCCATAGCGCTCAAAAAGCTCGCTGGACTCTGATGGGGCTAAATCAAGGCTAATAGGTGGATAATGCGTCATTGCTATTTTATGGGTAGCCAGTGGATTCAATAATTTAAGACTTATTTCCAGACGACCAAGCTCACGGTGATAAATTTTAAGATCTTCTTCAGGGTATGGCTTACGTATTTTATTATAAAGACTTGCAAAACCATAAGTAGGGCTGTCCCATAAACGGGTACCACAAATACTTATATCGTTTATATTAAAGCTACTATGATGAATGGCTTTTATAGATGGCGGTAATACTTTTTCTAACTTTTTTATGGAAGGCCACCAATAGTCATGATTACCACGGATTATTACTTTCAAACCTGGTAATTGATCAATCCAGCAAAGATCGGCCATCACTTCTTCTAGAGTCATCGCCCAGGAAATATCTCCCGCAAGAAGAACTATGTCACTGGGCTGAATAAGCAAGCGCCAGGCTTCTTCTATACGTGCGGGGTGGTTATTCCATAAAGAACCGAATATATCCATCTTTTTATTGGTAAGAGCAAACGAAAGATGTAAATCTGCAATTGCGTATACCGCCATAAAAAAAGGGACCCAAATTACTTTAAGTCCCTAAGTATGCTAAAAAGATACTTTAAGATCTCCTGAAAAACAGAAGTCCTCTTCATCTAATGAGGTATTTATACCTTCATGAAACAGGAGATCGTTAAAAGCAATTAAGCTTTTTTCAATTTCCGTTGTGAGTAAATATGAGGGACTCACGGATACCTCCCCCTAAACAATAGATTGATATTTTCGCTTTCTTCAATATAAAGGGTATCGCCCTTTATCAATCTTCTCTTAAAGAAAGTTTCGTTTACTATAAATAAGCAAAATTATTCTTGCTTTTTCAAAAAGGCCCTCTACTCTTGTGAAGCACAAGCGCTTAAACTAAAACTCCACCTCCTTAATACTTGTGTTATCCACCTCTTAGGTCCTCTTAACTTGGTAGCAATAATTGGGATTGCTGGCAATAAATTATGCCCAATAGACATATTATTGTTAATGCTAATATTTATTCAAATAGACCAAATTAAAGTTAAGCTAGACCTATATCGCAAGGTCAAGCTCCCTATGGATACTTTAGAACAATTAACCCTGTTATTTGAAAATTTAGCCCAAGTTCACTGGTTTTTCTTTAAAAAAAGATTACATTTAGGGCTATTGTATTCTCCATAAAAAAATCGTTTTCTTCTGGGGATTCCCTATTTAAATGTCATCAAAGAATATCCAAAGCCCTTAGAAATAGCTCGACTCCGTAGATCCAAGCTCAAAAATTCAACTCAAGACCCTCTTACAGAAAAAAGGATAGTAAGAAATTTGCAATTACCCACTTTTTAAAAATACTTTTGCTTCCCTCCCCGTTCAAAGAGGCCCTACCTATTAGAAAAGTTACCTAGGACTCACCAAAATATTACTTACTTATAGCTGTCCATAAAAATATTAAGTGCTTTAATAAAAAAGAGATAAGGTCTAAAAACCACCACAACTACAAGAAAACCTCCCTCTCCTTTTTTTTACAAGCCTTCGAAAGCCCTCGGAAAAAACTAGAAACTCGAGTAGAAATTACAAAAAACCGTATAGTGATTAATTATTACGGATTCAATGGTCTTGACAGACTACTAAACCATTTTGGAGTTGCTTCATGCTAAGCCTTTTTAAGCTCTTTGGCAAATCACCTTTTGCTCCTCTACAAATTCATATGGAGAAAGTGGCCTACTGTGTATCTAAACTAGAATATATTTTCCAAGCACTCTTTGAGGGGGATCAGGGAAAAGTTTTAACTTTAGCTGAAGAAATCTCTGTCTCTGAAAATGAAGCGGATCAAACCAAAAGCTATATACGTAATCATTTAACAAAAGGCCTCTTTTTTCTCATGGAGCGAAGTGACCTTCTAGCGATCCTGAGCCTCCAGGATAGCATTGCTAATAAAGTAGAAACTATTGCGGCTCTTTTAACAATGAGGCCAATTGTCCTACCTGTTAATTTCCATAAGGGCTTTTTCCTCCTCCTCCATAAAAATCTAGCTACCTTTAAAGAGGCTTTTCAAATTATGCAAGAATTAGACGAGCTCATAGAGACCTCTTTTGGCGGTAATGAAGCAGAAAAAGTAAAGACAATGACAGAGAAGGTAGCCTTACTAGAACATGAATCATCTATTTTAGAAAAGGCTCTCCTCCGTCAATTTTTCACAGAAGGGGAATCTCTACCCTCACCCTTATTCTATCTTTGGCTCAAGATTTTCGAATCTGTTGGTGATCTTTCTAACCTCTCAGAAAATCTCGCTGATAGAATCCGCATGTTACTTGAGGTTAAATAGATGCCTCACGAAACGGTTTTTATAGTTCTAGCCCTTATACTCGGGTTTTACATGGCTTGGAATATTGGTGCTAATGACGTAGCCAATGCCATGGGAACATCTGTCGGCTCAGGTGCTCTAACCATACGTCAAGCTCTAATTATTGCAGCTGTTCTGGAATTTTGTGGTGCTTTTTTTGTCGGCTCTCACGTCTCAGAAACGATTGAAAATGGCATTATTAATACATCCATTTTCACAGGGCGCCCCGAAATTTTTATCATAGGAATGCTCTCTTCCCTCCTTGCAGCAGGTGTCTGGTTGAATATAGCCTCTTATGCAGGATGGCCTGTTTCAACAACCCACTCTATTGTAGGTGCAGTTGTTGGCTTTGGCCTTATTATTGGGGGCCCTACTGCTATCTATTGGGGTAATATCATCTCCATTGTACTTAGCTGGATTATTTCCCCCCTTATCGGCGGGATTCTTTCTTATGTTACCTTTCAATTTCTGAAGAAAAAGATCCTTTTTGCTGAAGATCCCTTACTTGCTGCTAAAAAAATTACCCCCTCTCTTGTCTTCTGTGTCTTTTTAATACTCACACTCGTAACTCTTTTTAAAGGAATTGCTACTTTACAAGCTCTGTCAATGCCAGAATCTATGCTCTTAGCTCTCTCTATTTCTTCTCTGGCTGCACTTATCTCTCATTGCCTTCTTAAGCGCGTTAATAAAACCCAAGAGCCCTCCTCTGATCTCTCAGAGTACCAAGTACATATAGACCTATCCCGTTCACTCAAATACTTAGAAAAAGCGCAGAAACAGGCCGTGGGTTTAATGCAAGATGAATTAGATCTTGCTGCTAAACAGGTAAAGGAAATATTTCTCAGCACTAAAAAACCTCTTCCCTCTTTTCAAAATTCCGATTATGCAGCTGTAGAGAAAATCTTTGTTTCACTACAAATTGTCACAGCCTGCTGTATGGCTTTTGCCCATGGGGCTAATGATGTAGCTAATGCAATTGGCCCTCTTTCTGCTGTTATTACAGTGGCCCGAACAGGCCTGGAGGGTCTTAAAGGGCAGGTGCCTGCATGGATACTCGCCCTTGGAGGCGCTGGCATTGTTTTGGGCTTAGCTACATGGGGCTGGCGTGTTATTGAAACAATTGGTAAAAAAATTACGGAGCTGACCCCTTCAAGGGGCTTTGCCGCAGAATTTGGAGCCGCAACAACTATTCTCTTAGCTTCAAAACTTGGTCTTCCTGTCTCTACAACACATACACTTGTTGGTTCCGTTCTAGGTGTTGGCCTTGCACGCGGCTTTGGCACGCTTAATCTTACGGTTGTACGCGATATCTTTGTCTCTTGGGTCATAACCGTTCCTGTAGGTGCTATCCTTGCTATCATCTTCTATAGCCTTTTCTCCTTAATATTATAAGAACCTGATGATAGGGCTTTTTAAAAAACCTTCAGAAAAAGCTTTTATGTCACTGTATACCAAGTGCATATATATAAAGCTCCATTTAATGGAATTCCAAGGAATTAAAGCTTTATATTAAGACCAAGCCTTAAAGGGCTATTCTTCTGTGGGATTGTATGCGCACGTAAAAAACGTTGGATCCTTTGAAAAAGATCCGTATTACTAAATTTTCCAGGTGGAAAAGTTTTGTGAATAAGACCTGTCTCGGCCTCTTGGAAAATACGGGGATATAAAACCTCTAACCCTTTATCTGGACGAGGCCTCATCATGACTACTGGACCCTTGACTTTAGCAATTTTAATGGGCATAAAATTAATTATGTCCAAATGGGTAACCAGGGCCAGCTGAAAGTGGCGTTTTAAAAAAGAAGAGTCTAGCTTTTCCTTTTTAAGGAATGCCTGCCAGTAGACCTCATAAGCACTAAGAAGTTCTTCAAGGCTCATAATAGGATGCTCTTCTACCTTATCAATACGAACAAAAAAAACTCCCAGCCCCATCATAAGCTCTTTAAAATATTTAGGCTCTAAAAGAAAAGAGAGGCTAATTAAGCCAGAAAAATGTGGGAAGCTCATCTTTTTTTAGCTCTTAACATGTGGATTAACATAAGTCCTGTTCCTATACAAATTACACTATCGGCTACATTGAAAACCGGATAAGCATAGCCCCAAAAACGAAAATAGAAGAGATCAACAACGTGGTCATAAAAAAAATAATCTATAATATTTGAAAGGGCCCCTGAGAGGATAAGTCCCACGGGCAGTAAATATCCTTCTACTTTATTAATAAAAAAAAGCCAGATAGATGTAGCCAAAACAATCGCTAACCGAAATCCGAGGAGAAACTCTTGATGACTTGCGAAAAAACCAAAAGCGGCTCCTTTATTTGCATGATTAACGAGTGCTACATCCATACCATAAAAATTCTCTAAGAGAGCCTTTCCTCCAAAAGGAAAGAAAGGATGCCAACGCATAGCAGGCCAATAATGCCATGCTCCCCATTTGCTAATTTGGTCGACTGCAAAAATAAGCATAAAGAGAGCAAGTAACTTTAAAAATTTTCTCAAAGAAGCCCTTTCTCGAACCTATCTTGTGACTCTACAGTCATAGATGCGTAAGGAATTGCTTCTAAGCGTTTTATAGGGATCTCCTCTTGTGTAATATCGCATATGCCATAAGTTCCCTGTTCCACCTTTTCAAGGGCGCGATCAATCTGTCTTAGAATCTGCATCTCTGCTTGTGTTAATTCTAGATTAATAGTGCGATCAAAGTCATCGGTACCTTGATCTGCTTGATGCTGTGAATAGCCTGTTGATTCCTCCTGTTTTTTTACTTCCTGCTGTGTTTGACTAAGTGTCTGAGTAATTTTTTGCTTTAACTCTAATAGACATGTTTTAAAATTTTGGATCCTATCCTTTTTTAACGCCATTACCTAAACTCCTTGTTCATCATCTTTTGCCCGAATTGTGTCTATTACTGCAATAAGTTGATCAATTTTTTTCATTCTTTTGTAAACACAAGCAAAACGAATGTATGCAATAGGGTCCATTAAACGTAAATGTTGCATGACAATTTCCCCTAATTCTCTCGTTGCAATCTCTTTGGTTTGCTTCGCCATAAGATCTCCCATAATACGCGCAACTAAGGCTTTAATCTGTTCACTACTCATTTGCGTATGGCGACAAGCAGCATCCAAACCATCAATCAATTTTTGCTGACTAAAATCCTCAAATCGCCCATCTCTTTTATGGACTTGTAAATTAAGTTCAACCGTTTCAAAAGTAGTAAAACGCCTTCCACATCCTAAACATTCGCGCCTCCTTCTAATGGCATTGAGCTCTGGAGTATTACGTGAATCTGTTACTTTAAGTTCGTCGTGGGTGCAAAAAGGGCATTTCATTCTCTATTCTCTTCAAAAGTCTATGTAATTATTAATCTGATTTTTTAGAAGTATCCACCTGGTATACGCTTGGTTATTAACCTAAGCTTTAAATCTCCCTTCTTAAAAAGCCGCTATACTTATAAGCGGACTTCTACAATTAAACTGGCCTTTCAAGGAGCTCCATTTAATACTCAAATTATTAAACAATAAGCGCGCTTTTTTGGGAACTCTGGATAATTCTTTCTAAAAGAGCTAAGGGCTTAAGAGGCTGCTCTTCAGCCAGGCCTTGATGATATAGAACTGTGGAAGGGGTTAGTGCGGGAAGGCTATTAGCCTCAATAACAATCACCTTATCCGTTCTTCTATTAAAAAAAATATCTAGACGTGCATAATTGCTTATACCCAATGCTTTAGATATTAGCTCTATGTACTCTTTGATTTTTAAAATACTCCTCTTAGAAATGATCGATTCAGGAGGTGGTGTTATATTAATACCTGTCCCTCCTTGAAACTTTTCTTCGAGGCTAAGTACCGCCCCTTCAGCGATTGTAATACTTGGGTTTAAACTCTTATAGACGCCATTTTCTTCTAAAACCCCCACAGTAAGCTCTACCCAACCCTCTTTTTCTTCTATAAAAACCTGGTTATTTGTAACCCAGCAGTTATCCACCTCTATATAAGGCTCCAAAAGGTATTCTGTAGCTTCGCCCATTTCTACAAGAACATTTTGCTTAGCAAAGGTGCCTATTGGAATGTATTTGACTTTTTGTAAAACCATATCTTTATACTTCTGTAGATCTTCTAGCGACTCTAATATCACAATTCCAGCAGAGCATCCCTCAGCGCGAGGCTTGATCAACATTTTTTCTTTAAAATAGAGCCATGCCTCCTCTTTTTTAAGAATAATTTTAGGTAGGGAATCTATATACGGATGATCCAGAGCGCGTATTATTTCACCTGTCTCCCATTTATCCATACAAAGAGCCGAAGCCTTTGGACCTGACCCGTTATAAGGGATGCCGGCCTCCTGTAACCTTTGTTGAAGGGCTCCATTTTCACCCTCCCCCCCATGTAAGGCTAAGAAAACAAAAGCTCTATTTTCTTTAGCTTGTCGTAAGAAATCATCAAAGGACATCTGTAGAGGAACTTCCAAAGAGGGTATTTTTACTCGTAAATCATTAAGTTTTTTTTGAATCCTGCTGGCTTCTAAACAATTAGACTCAATCTCTTCCACCGTATGATTAAGCGTGTAACTATAGGGCAACTGCCAGACTAATTTCTGCTCATTAAAGTAGTAGGGAGTAGGATTAAACTCATTGGAATTTATAAGTTTAAGCCAAACATTTGTCCCGCTCATTAAAGAAACTTGCCTTTCTGCCGTATTACCACCAAAGAGAACGTAAACAGCTGTTTTAACATTGAGCAATCCTGTTTCTTCTGGAAGATCAAGCCCCTCTCTTCTACAAGCTAGTTCTAGAATATTTCTTAGAGCCTTTTTATGTGTAAATCCACAGACAGCGGCCTGCCTAAAAAAAAAGCTATTTTGCTCCATACCGCTAATAGGATTTAAATCCGTAAAGTAAATAGAGCCATCTTTTGTTACCCACCCATCAAAACGGGCAAAATCACGAATCTCAAAAGCCTTAAAAACTTCCTCTGCCTGCTCACGTATCTCCTCAATTTTACTTAAAGAAAATCTTGGGGGTGTATGATAAACTGTCTGCTGAGTGGGTAAGTATTTTCGCCGATAATCAAAGATCTGGTTCTCTTCATAGCTCATCTCAATTTCTGTAGGAATAAGTGCTTTCCCATCCCATACAATAATGGTGAATTCAGTACCCTCATAAAAAGGTTCAATTAAAACCTCCTCATAAAAAGCAAACGCTTTGGAAACAGCTATATCGACTTCTTCTAAACTTTGAACAGAAAAAACACCCAGGGAGGATCCTCCTGCTACCGGCTTAACAATAGCGCGTTTTAAATTCTGCGAGCACCAAAACTCTTTTATTAAGGAGCTACTATCCCCCCTCCTTACGATAAGGAATGGGCAAGTAGGAAAACCCTGTTCTTTTAATTTATGCATAGCTTTATTCTTAAAAAAGAGAGCCTTACAGTTATTGCTAGAGGGCCCTATAAAAGGAAGATTTGCTTTTTCAAGCATCTCCTGAAGCTCCCCATCC
Organism: Parachlamydiales bacterium; assembly: GCA_009885615.1. Classification (GTDB taxonomy): domain Bacteria; phylum Chlamydiota; class Chlamydiia; order Chlamydiales; family VFKH01; genus VFKH01. The sequence goes on along the minus strand of VFKH01000041.1, from coordinate 3,962 downwards.
TCCCCAAAGCGGCCGTGAATAACGGGGAAAATAATATCTACTTCCCTCAGGCGCTCTACGATATTATGAATAGGCTTACCTTCAAGTTTAAAATCAAAATCCAAAGGCGTATTGCAATAAAGCTGGCCTGAAGAAATGTTATAAAAACGCTTATCCATGCCTACATAAAAAGGCACAACTTCTAAGACTTCCGAGCTTAAATGGTCCATACAAGAGCGTGCGGAATTCAGAGAAATCCCTCTTTCTTGAGAGGGCCCCCCACAAATAATGGCTACTTTAAACATAGAGCCTCCTAAAAATCCAACTTATACCTCAACAATCGAAACCTTTTTATTGCCTTCACCAATTGAAGTCAGAAGTGCACTAAAATAGATTAAAAAAAGCAGGTCCGAACTGCTCGAATCTCTTGGGTGGTCTTTAAGAAAAGAGAGCCCTATAAAGAGATCTCCTGCTCAAAGGCTACCATCACCTGCCCTATCAAGAACGGTGCCAGATCTACGCTTTAAAAAAAAGAGGAAGTTAAACCTGATAATGGCCCCCAAAAATAGAGCTCTGTAGTTATTAGTTTTATACTAGATTTTATTCCACTACTCCGGGCAACCTTACCTAGTAATTTAGATGGGCTTATTTTATACCTTTTATCAAAAGGCAGCTCCAAATATAACCAGCGCATTATTTATCATAGCTAGTGGCATTTATTAGGAAAATTAAGTCGTGATTGATAAAGATAAGACATTACCCAATAAAATTTGGCCATTCATATGGCATTTTTTACGAGGGTATAAATCTCTAACCATTTTTTATTTTACGCTCGCTGCGGTCGCTGGTTTTTGGGGCCCCTTGAACAGCTTGCTTCTTAAGCGCGTCATTAATTTACTCCCCACTGTAACTGATGGTGACATCTCGATTTTAATCGTACCAGCAACCCTTATCGTTGTGAATTATCTAGTAATTTATAATCTCTCTTGGAGGGGGATTGAGCGTATCCAAGCCAAATTTACCCCCGTGATTCTCAACTGCATTATTGGGGAGTCTATGGATCATGTGCTTGGAAAATCGGCTCAATTTTACCAACAAACCTTATCAGGAAAAACTTTAAAAGAGATTACTAATTTAGCGCATCTAGTTGACCTTCTTATACGTACAGGGGCTTATTTTCCAAGATACTTTTCAGCGCTATTAACCGCAACTATAGCCTCTTATTTTGCAAATCCAATCTTTTTTTTCATATTAGTTGTTTGGTTAATACTCTTTTCCCTGCTAAGAATTTTTATGGCCCGAAAACTAAGGATCCTAACTACTAGCCAGGGTTTATCCGAATCAATGAGTGTAGGCGAATTGGTTGATTGTTTATATAATCATAACAATATCAGAATCTTTTCTCGTAGGTCTTTTGAGAATTCAAGAATGGCCTCTTATCTTGAAAAAGTAAAAAAAGATTATCAAGCAACCGCCCTTTACGCTCTTCGTATGTATTCTATTCAAGGATGGCTTTTCACTATATTGATAGCTTTCTCTTGCTATTTTCTTGTGTACCTTTACAGTAAAAATTTAGTGACCATAGGTGATTTTGCTTTAATCTTAGGTTTGACCATAGATACAGGCCATACTGCTTGGTTTGCCGTCAAAGCAGCCGATCCATTAAATAGAGCACTTAGCATAGGCCAGCAGAGTTTGACGTCCTTAATGATACCTTTGGAAATTCATGACAAACCTGATGCCGTTGCTCTTAAATGTAACCGCGGTCAAATCACCTTCGACAATGTCAAATTCCATTATAAGGAAACTGAGCCTCTTTTTCAAAATATATCCATCAAAATCAAAGCCTCTTCAAAAGTTGGACTTGTAGGCTATTCCGGTGCTGGAAAATCCACTTTTATTAATTTACTACTCAGACTTTATGATATCACCAAGGGCGCTATTCTAATCGATGGGCAGGATGTCAGGGATGTCACGCAAGACTCGCTCCATACAAACATCGCCATGATTCCACAAGATCCCTCTTTGTTCAATAGAAGCCTAATGGACAATATTCGTTATGGACGTATCGAAGCCACTGACGAAGAAGTTATTTCAGCTGCTAAAAAAGCTCATGCCCATGAATTTATTGAAAAATTGTCCCAAGGTTATGATTCCTTAGCCGGCGAACGCGGAGCCCAGCTTTCCGGGGGGCAGCGTCAACGCATTGCCATAGCCCGCGCTATTTTAAAAAATGCTCCCATCTTGATTTTAGATGAAGCCAGCAGCCAACTTGACTCTTTCACAGAAAGCTTAATTCAAGAGTCGTTGTGGGAGCTGATCCAAAACAAGACCACCCTCGTCATCGCACACCGCTTATCAACACTTTTGAATATGGATCGCATCCTCGTATTTGATCAAGGCGTAATTGTAGAAGATGGTACCCATACCGAGTTACTTATTCTAAATGGATTATATAGAAAACTATGGGACTCCCAGGTGGGTGGCATCTAGCTCACTAATATGAATAATTAGGGCCAATTGAAATAATGACAAAATCTGCTTGCGGAGGTAAATCGTGATAGACAAAGATAAAGCATTACCCGAAAAGCTTTTTCCATTCATATGGCACTTTTTGCGAGAGTATAACTCGGCCGTTGCTGTTTATGTTGTGCTTGCGGTGTTTGGTGGGTTTTGGGGCCCCTTTAACAGTATGCTTATTAAGCAAATTATCAACTTGCTGCCCAACATGTTGGATGGAGGTATCTCTATTTTAACACTGCCAGCAAGTTTGCTAGTGGTGAACTTTATTGTATTTGATAATTTTACTTGGCGAGGAGTTGCTTATATCCGCGCCAAATTTATCCCCGTAATCCTCAACCACATTATTGGGAAGTCTATGAATCATGTGCTTGGAAAATCGCATCAATTCTACCAAGACAACTTATCAGGGAAAACTTCAAAACAAATTACTAATTTAGCGGATGGCGTTGAAAAGCTCACAAGCAGTATTGCTTGCAACTTTGTGAGAGGCGCCACGACACTATTAACCGCGATCATCGCTGCTTATTTTGTAAATCCAATCTTTTGTTTCATATTAGTTGCTTGGTTCATACTCTTTTCCGCGCTGAGCATTTTGATGTCCAAAAAATTAGTGTTGCTTGCGGACGGCCAAGCTTCAGCCGAATCAATCGTTGTAGGTGAACTGGTCGATTCTTTATCTAATCATAGCAATGTCAGAATCTTTTGTCGCAGGTCTTTTGAGAATTCAAGAATGGCCCCATTTTTTGAAAAACAACAAAAAGCCTGCAGGGCAACCTATTTTTACTCCCTTATCATGCAATCTATTCAGGGAGGGCTTATCGCTATAATGATGGCTTGCTCGTGCTATTTTCTTGTTTCTCTTTACAGTAAAAATTTAGTGACCATAGGTGATTTTGCTTTAATCTTAGGTTTATCGATGGAAGCAGCGCGCGTGATGTGGTTTACCACGTTCGAAGTCGATGAATTCAATAAAGTGGTTGGTCGGTGCAAGCAGAGTTTGATGTCCATAATGACACCTTCGGAAATTCAAGACAAACCTGACGCCATTACGCTTAAGTGTAATTATGGCCAAATCATCTTCGACCATGTCAAATTCCATTACAAGGGAACTGAGGCTCTTTTCCAGAATATATCCATCGAAATTAAAGCCGGTCAGAAAGTTGGGCTTGTAGGCTACTCCGGTGTTGGAAAATCTACTTTTGTCAATTTGATACTCAGACTTTACGATATCGCTGATGGTGCCATTCTAATTGATGGCCAAGATATCAGGGATGTCACGCAAGATTCGCTGCGCAGTTCTATCGCCCTGATTCCACAAGATCCATCCTTGTTCTATAGAAGCCTGATGGATAATATTCGTTATGGACGTATTGACGCGACTGACGAAGAAGTAATATCGGCGGCTAAAAAAGCCCATGCCCATGAGTTTATTGAAAAGTTGTCGCAAGGTTATGATTCAT
>VFKH01000021.1 GCA_009885615.1 Parachlamydiales bacterium | reverse complement strand
TCATTATGTAAGAGAGCGCTTTCATTATGTAAGAGAGCGCTTTCATTATGTAAGAGAGCGCTTTCATTATCTAAGAGAGCGCTTTCATTATGTGGGAGATTGTTTTCATGAGGCGCCCAATCTTGGGGGGTCTCAGGATAAGAAGAAGGGGATTCCGTTTCTACTGGGGACTTTTTAAAATAAGGTTCAAAGAAAATTTTTATAGACTTGACCACGATAAAAGCTGCCAATACAACGACAAGCAGCCCAATCACAGTCCTTTTTTGAAAGAGCTTTTTCATATATCTATAAACCTACCTTTGCTATTCTATATTTTTTAATTTTATTAATCACATAAATATTCTTAATGTTAAGAAGGCTCCTACCTCATTAAGAACTTCTTCTTGTAGCTGTGCTGAGCTCCCAAAAACAAAAAAACGGTAATAAGGTGCTAGCTCCAACCATATGTACTTACTCAAACGGTGTGCTATAGGTAGGCGCGCGGCGCAACCTGCTTCTCTGGACAAGGATGTGTTAGCGCCTGCTATATTTACCTGCTGTTGGAAAGGGAAATAAAAATCAAATTGAGTGCCGATTTTCCATTTAGCCCAGGCATAATGTGTATCTAAGCCTACAATTCCATAATAAGTTTTATAAGAGTAGCTCGCTGTCAGTTTATCATAGCCAATCCCGGCATAAGGAGTGAGTGTCAGAAACGGGTTAGCCAGAAGACAGTACCCAGCTACAAGCTCTGCATATGCTTCCTGGATCCTATTGCCTTCATTCATATTAACGCTATTATAAGTCCCACGCAATTGAGCAAAGACTTCATGAGGTTGTTGATAGGAAACCTTACCCGTAAATCCACCCCCCAAGCCCGTTGTATTTTCCGAAAAAGCCCTGCCTCCTGATAAGTTCAAAGAAGAAAGAGCCACCCATGTAAATTGCCCCCCTATATCAAAAGACCATCCCTCCTTATAATATGCAGGGCCACAACTAAAGAGGTCCCATTTAGGAGATCTACTTGAAGAATTCCTATTTCTTCTTGAAGGGCAAGAACTCTTAACACATAACTCTGATAAAATACTTTGATTATCTACACTCTGTGATTTACAAGAATGCTCATGTTGATGAGTAGAATCTTTATAATAAGGTTTCTCAATTTGACAGTAGAAATCTTTGGAGGAGGGCTCTACTTCAGAATCCCTCTTTTCATAGAAAGAACCCTCTATCTTACTAAAAAATGACTTTTCTTCAAGGGGGCCTTCTTTCTTAACAGGAGAGTCAAAGCCAAGCATGTAGGCAAGAACTATCATAGTAAATATGATAATAGCGAACTGGATAAGCCGCGGCCTTTTAATAATGGCTTTTTTTTTCTTGAAGGGAAGTGACATTATTCACACTGTATAATTAAAATGTACTTCTAACTATACAGGGATATCTTGTGCAATAAGAATTTTCTATAAGAAGGGAATTTGAGCCTTGCTGGATTCGAACCAGCGACCCCTTCATTAAAAGTGAAATGCTCTACCGACTGAGCTAAAGGCTCTAAAGTATGACCCCAACGGGATTCGAACCCGTGTTGTCGGAATGAAAATCCGGTGTCCTAGACCAGGCTAGACGATGAGGCCACTGCTTCTTTTTTGCTTCAAGTATACTATCTGCTATAAGAAGGGGCCCTAATTTACCGGGGAATGACCTTTTTTATCAAGTATTTAAACTTCCATAATCTCTTTTTCTTTGGAAGTAGCTAAATCATCTGCTTCTTTGCAGGATTTATCTGTAAGTTCCTGAATCTGTTTTTCAAATTTTTTCATAAGATCTTCCGCGAGATCCCCTGCAGTTTTTTGTTTTTTAATCAGCTCATTCGCATCCCGACGGCAACTACGGATGCTAACTTTAGCCTCTTCTGCTTTACGTTTAGCAAGTTTAACCATATCTTGACGACTAGCGGTATCCATTGGAGAGATTTTTATACGGATAGCATTCCCATCTAATACCGGCTGTAAACCGAGATTAGCCTTTTCTATAGCCTTAGCAATAGCGCCAGCATTACCCCTATCATAAGGGGTGATTAGGATCTGCCTGGACTCAGGGATCGTAATGCTCGCAAGTGCCTTGACTTTAGTAGCTGATCCAAAAATATCAACAGATACCCCATCCAAAATAGCCGGATTTGCCCTTCCTGAGCGAATACCCTTTAAATCTCGGCTGAAGTGCTCAAGGACGGCTGCCATTTTAGTCTTAACTTGTTCTAGGGCATTACTCATGGAAGAACCTCACTCTAAATTATTAAGAAGCTCCTACTTGCCAACGAACAAACCGTGTGACAGCAAGAGGCACGCCTATCTCTTTACTTTTGTTTTCGACAAGCTTGGCAATTGTTAAAGAAGAATCTTTAATAAACTTTTGCCTTAATAAGCATGTTTGATCGTAGAACGCATTTAGTTTGCCTGCAACAATTTTCGTAAGCATCTCTACTGGCCTGTCTTTTACTTGTGCAGAGGCAATGTCTTCTTCCGAAGCTTTGACACTAGCTGGAACTTCTTCGGGTTGTAAATAAAGAGGGGCTTCAGCTGCAATATGCATAGCAATATCTTTTGCAAGAGCCTCCTGCCCATTTGCTCCTTGGATTTCCACAAGTGTTACAATCCTACCTCCCATGTGCGTATACGCAGCAAGTGATAGGCCTTCACCTTTGAGCCATCTGAGAAAACGTTGGATTTTTATATTCTCACCAACGGTCTGCATGATGATAGCACGCTGCTGATCAACAGTGACGCTTATATCTTTAGAATACTGTTGTGCTAAAAAACCATCCAAAGAAGTTGGGTTTGTATCTGCAATTTCAGCGGCTATTTCTTCTGCAAATTTAAGGAACATCTTATTCTTAGTGACGAAATCTGTTTCTGCATTCACTTCAACAAGTGCTACACATGTCTTGCTATCAAAGGCTGCAATAAGACCCTCCTTAGTCTCACGACCCTCTTTTTTTACAGCGGATGCGATGCCCGCTTTACGCAAATTAGCAATAGCCAATTCCATATCGCCAGCGGCTGTGTCAAGAGCTTCTTTGCATTTACCCATCCCTACGCCCGTTCTAGCACGTAGTTCCTTTACCATATCCGTTGTAACTAGAGTCATTAAGCTACCTCTCCTGCAGCTTTTTCTGCGGCGATCTTTTCAAATACAGTCGCTTCTAGCTCGCCCTCTTCATCTTGCTTATCAAAGGCTAAGTTCATCGCATTTTTCTGTTCAATAATACCATCTGTAAGAACCTGCAAAACAAGTTTTACGCTTTTTAAAGCATCATCATTACACGGGATATTGTAAGTAATAGGATCGGGGTTACAGTTTGTGTCAATAAGGGCCATAACAGGAATGCCTAATTTGTTTGCTTCTGCAACAGCAATGTGCTCACGACTTGGATCTACAATAATCACAAGTCCTGGAAGACGCTTCATGAAACGCACTCCCCCTAGATTTCTTTCAAGTTTCTCTTGTTCTTTAGAAAGAAGTGAGGTTTCTTTTTTAGTGAGCCCCTCTCCGCCAATGGCTAATCTTTTTTCTGCTTTTTCGAGTTTTTTAACTGATTGACGAATGGTCTGTAAGTTAGTCAGCATGCCGCCAAGCCAGCGATCAGCCACATAGTGCTCATTACAGGCTTCTGCACATTCTTTTATAACGCTTTTCGCCTGTTTTTTTGTGCCCACAAAAAGAATGCTCTTACGAGCTGCAACCGTTTCTTTTACAACTTCACAAGCAGAGCGAAGCAATTGCATTGTTTTTGCAAGATCGATAATATGAAGGCCGCCTCTTTCTTCAAAGATAAAGCGCTTCATTTTAGGATTCCATCTGCTTGTTTGGTGACCAAAATGTGATCCGGCATCAAGCAATTCTTTAATAGTAACTGTAGATAATTCTTCTTTAAGCGCCAAGCCTTGTCCCTTTATGTATATTATTAATTTGACTACGGCATCCCCACTTCTGTGGAGATTTCGGTCTTGGTTGACGTAGAGTATCATAGGGCGCAAAACAGATAAAAAGCAAGGGGCTTATGTAGGAGATTAATTAGCGCCTGGTCAGAATCGAACTGACACGAGTAGCTTGGAAGGCTACGATTCTACCATTGAACTACAGGCGCGAAATGCATAAGTTATAAACTTTATAAAACATTTCACCCTTATTTCTCAAGATGTATACTCCACGGCGTGAAGAAAACAGTGCCTGAAAAGGCTAATCTTATTTTAAATTTTATACTACTTGCCCTTATTATTATAGCGGTAAGAGTCTGGCATCTAACGGTTTTACAGCATGATACAAAAGTAGAAGAATCTAGGCGCCCTCAAAAAAAAACAATTGTTTTACCGGCAGAGCGCGGGACAGTACGTGATCGCTATAATATCCTAATGGCCTCCAATAAATTAAAATATCGAGCCTCCCTTGTTTATTCTGAAATTCAAGATATTCCCTCTGTTGTTTTTGAAAAACAAGCTGATGGCAGCTTAAAAAAAATCTTTAAAAGAAAAAACTATATCGAGGACCTATGCTGCCTTATTAGCCAAGAGCTCTCTCTCGAGAAAGATTATGTAGAAGATCTTATTTATAGTAAGGCTTCTTTTTTAGGAGCAGTACCTCTTGTTATTCGGGATGATTTACATGAAAAACATTATTATCGTCTTCAAGCCTTATCACGTAATTGGCCTGGACTGCGCGCTGAAATGACGAGTAAGCGCTTCTATCCTCTAGGGAAAGTGGGCTGCGATGTTATCGGCTATATGGGCGCTATTAATAGAGATGAGTACCAAAAAATAATTGATGAAACCCGCTTTTTTGCAGAAGCCTTAACTCTCTATAGAGAGGATCCAAGCACCCCCTTACCAGATAACTGCAGTAGTTGGAATGAAGCCAAAAAAAACCTCAAAAATCTTCAAGATAAGGCCTATACTATTCATGATCGGGTAGGAAAGTCAGGGGTAGAGGCCTCATTCGATCAGATTCTTAAGGGACGTATTGGTAAAAAATTTTCTCTTTTTGATCGAAAAGGCAAACTACTGCGCCCCCTAACAGGTGGTAAAGAGGCTATTCCCGGAGAACGGCTCCATCTCTGTTTATCGGCAGATCTACAACGATTTGCAGAAGAGCTCTTGATTGATAATGAATCGCGCAGAGAGGGTCGTAGTTTTCGTTTTGATTGTGATACCATGCGCTTTGAAAAAATCGAAGAGCCTTGGATTAAGGGCGGTGCTATAGTAGCCTTAGATCCGGCTACAGGGGAAATTGTAGCTATGGCCTCCTACCCACGTTTTGATCCCAACGACTTTGTACCTTCACGTGATCCTCTCATCCAGGCTGAAAAAAGAGAAAATGTGAACTGTGCTCTAGAGAATCCAGACCATATAGCCTCCTTATGGGACCAGCAAGAGCCCTTAAAAAGGGAAAGAATGCATGAAAAAACTATTTTTGAAGAAAAAATTATTATTACCTGGGAGGGCTTTCTCTCTCTCTCTCTTCCGGCTGAAGACCCCTTAATAATTGAGCTTGAACGCTTTGGAACTATAGGTCATTCACTTAACCTTCAAAGATATGTTTATGCTATATGCCGTGAAAAAGGCCTTTCAGAAAAAGAAGTCGTGAGTCGCTATGAGGAATTCCCTGAGCTCATTCCTTATTTCAGTAATTTAAAGGACCTCTGCGAGAGACTTCTTTTCGCTGATCTTTTACGTCTTCTGGTTGCCGAAGAGCTTTTTGATAAAAACACCCCTTTTGCCTCTTTAACTCTTAACGCTTATAAAGAACTTACAGTAATTTATAAAACCCTTGAAAAGCGCCTAAAGAAAAATATAGGAACATCCTTTAGAAATACTCTTTTCAGCACATGGCGTAAAAAAAACCAAGCCTCCTTTCTTAAGGAAAAAAGAGCAATCGAAAAAAAAGAGGGCCTTTATGCAAGACCTTATCTAGATTATTTACAGATTGAGGAACAGAAGCAATTTGAAGAATTCTGGAAAGCTCATCGCTCTCAGATTATAAAAAAAATGCTTACTAGTCGTGAAGAGTCAACTAGCCTTTCTAAAGAGTTTATAGCCTTACGTCAAAGGCTATCTAACTACTCCTTAAACGCCTGTATTTCTCTTTTTAAAACAATGCAATCCTTCGACGAATTAGAAGCCGTCTTATGGGGGAATTACCCCTACCTCCGCCCCTTTAAAGGTCTAAAAAATAAAAAAAGTCTTGCGGCCTCTTTTTATCCTATAAATGGATTTGGCTATGGACGCTCCTTCTGTTTTCGCCAGTCTTGTCAACTGGGCTCACTTTTTAAAATCGTGCCGGCCGTTGCAGCCCTCCTAGAGCAATATGAAGCCCATGGAAATTTAGATACCTTAACCATTGTCGATTCCTATCAAAAAAATAATGCTAGTTACACCATGGGAACATTTGCCAATGGAGAACTTATTCCCAGGATGTATAAAGGAGGAAGGCTTCCTCGTAGCGAACATAGTAACCTAGGGAGAATCAACTTAAGTAGCGCTTTAGAAACATCCAGTAACCCCTATTTTTCTATTTTAGCTCTTGAACACATCAAGAGTCCGGATAAATTTCTAGAGATCTCTTCTCTCTTCTCTTTTGGTCATAAAACAGGCATTGATTTGGTGGGTGAAATCGGGGGTAAACTACCTCAAGATCTTTCTCAAAATACTACAGGTCTTTTTTCTTTTGCAATTGGCCAGCATGCCTTTGATTCAACACCCCTCCAAGCTAGCAGTATGCTCTCTATCCTAGCTAATAAAGGCGCAGCTCTTAAACCACAGATACTCAAAATCAGGGCAGGCAAACAGCCCTCTGTTTCATTAAAAAGAATCTTTAATAGAACTAAATACCCTTTTCAAAAGCCTTTAGAGAGTATTGGCATTGACTTTCCTCTTTTTTCGGCGGCTCTAAGCCCTCTCCAGGAAAGCCTTGTAGATAAGACTAAACCAGAAATAACACATCAATTAGACCTTCCTTTACCCGTGTACTCCTATATTATTAGCGGTCTCAAACAAGTTATAACAGGTGGGCGGGGCACAGCCAGATATAATAAAATCCATACCTACTCTCAAAATAGCCGCGTCATGGATGAATATAAAGCCCTTTCTGAACAGTTTGTAGGGAAAACAAGCACGGCACAGCGGGTAGAACGGATATGGCCAGCGAAAGCTCTGGGGGGGCAAATGGTCAAACACATCTGGTTTGGAGGTATCTTCTTCGAAGATGATTCTCTTAAAAAACCAGAACTCATTGTAATAGTCTACTTGCGCTTTGGTGATTATGGTAGAGAGGCAGCTCCTCTTGCAACTCAAATCGCGAACGAATGGCGGCGCATCAAAGCAGGGTCCTAATCAAAGAAAGAAGCCAACGGGTTTTTTCATGCTGATGTAAGGCTTTAATTCTGATAATAATCTCTCTTTACTTACGACCAAGATCAGCTCCCCATTTGAAGTAGTTACAGATAGTCCTATCGCCTCTGGAGTAAGGGGTATAAAAATAATTATTTTATCATACACGTCCACAAAAGACCGCATGAGTTCCTCAAACTTATGGGTATTGAGAAACTCAGCAGCAAAGGGTGAATAATCTCCCGTAGCAAGTTTATCATAGCCCTCTTCTAAAGACTGAGGTAGTGGCCTCACAGCACTATGCCCCATTAGATAAAGCTCAAAATCCTTACCTCCCGAGGTCTCCTCCGGATCAAAGAAGGATGCATCTAAAAACAAAACTCTCTTGTCCTGCAAAGCTAAAAGATAAGACATAATCTCAAAAGATTTTTTAAAATTATCCCCTAATATATAGATCGTTTTTAGGTGGGCATTTTGGTTGATAAAAGAGATTGCTCTCCGCATCGTATTAATATCTTCAGGCCCATTTCTAAGTTCTCCAAGGACCCTGCCCCCTTGCAAAACTATATTACTCTCTGTAGCAATAGCACCTTTTTTTAAATCGAATAATAGATAGGCAAAGGTCGCCCCAAAAATACCTAAACTAAGGCCTAATAAAGCCCATTGTATAAGGTAAGGACGTTCAGGCATAAGCGGTGGCCTTGCCTCATCTATTGCGGAGCATTCCATTCTCTCGCTATTTTTAGCAATATTTTTAGCTTCTATTGTTTTTACAAGCTCCGTCATAATCTTAATATTTATTTCCTTGGAGATTAAGATCTTTTCTTGCTGGAGCCATTGCAGAGGTAAGCATCCAGCATCCTTATTTAGCTGAGCCATAGAGGTTTTTATCAGGGCCTCTTCTTTTTGCAATTGGCTTTTTAATTTCTCTTGCAAATTCCAGATTTGCTCCTCCAAAACCATTATTGTTTGATCGTAGAGTTCGAGCATATTAATTTTTAAGAGAACAAGTTCTTGCTCTGTAAGTTTTTTTTGGAGTTGATTGACAGCATTTGTTTCTCTGACATGCATCTCTAGAAAAACTCTTTTTAAATATAAGCTGTTTTTAAGCCTTTCATGCTCCTTAGGACTATTGTTATAAGAATCTTGCAACTTAAAATTTATTTCTGAAGCTTCTGCTAGATGTTTTTTAACATATTCATCCTGACTAAAAAAAGAGCTGAGAGTACTGAGATCACACTTGGCATCCTCTAATCTTTTGGAAGCCATAGCAAGACGGTTACTCTGTGAAGTTTGTAATTGAATACTTCCAATTAAATTAAACTGAATAGAGCGGGCGGATGATAGGTCTAAGCCCTGATAAATCTTATGAGGTGTTCTTTTATAGGAGAGTCTTTCTGTAATAAGATTTTCACGGAGTTTAAGAAAATGAATCGTATTATCTAAATATTTTCCTAGAGACCCTAACCAATCATCCGCTCTTTTTTCATCAAAAAAAGGGCTTATCCCCAATTTTTGAATAATTAGAAGATCTTTAATCTGCTCCCAAAAAAGTTCTAATCCCTTAGGGTCGACAAGCTGTGTTTGAAGCTCTGTGATCAGCTTAAGCTCATTTTTAAGATGACCTAACTCCTCGCTATAAGCAGACCATCTCTTATCAAAAACCTCTTCTTGGCCTGCATTCTCCTCTTGGAGGGCTATCTGTAATAATTCACGCTCTTGAATAAGCTTAAGCTTCTCGTTGATTAGACCTCGCGATAACTGATTATTTTCAATCTGTTCAATACCCTCTTTCGTATCGAGTATCATAAGATCCCTTTGAACCTTAAGCAATTGCTCATTTAAGGAGCACTCGAGCTTTGTAAAAGTTTCATCCTTGGAAGAGATCCCCCTAACCCCATTTTTTTCAATATAGCTCTTCATATGAGCCGCACTTTCCTGCATTACCTCCTCATATTCTTCTAGAAGCCCCTCTTGTCTTTTTTGTAAGTAAGAAACCTGCTCTTTAATTAAACTAATGTTTTCATTATCCATGAACTCTTTATAGGATGCTATAAACTGATTCACAATGAGAGCTGCTAAATAAGGATCTTTATCCCTATAACTTATATTGATAAATTTTTGATTTTCCTTACTCTTTTTAATAACAATATTTAACTTCAGCTTTTCAGCAATAACAGATCGCGGCCAAAACTTTAGCGAGAGTTCTCCTGCGATAAATTTTGGGCCTTCAACGATAAAAGAACAGTCATTTAAAATGACATCCTGCCCCAGAGAGTACGTTCCTAAAATATACTTTTTCTTTGCATCCCATAACTTATATGTTACTCGGTCGCTGAGAGGCTCTATAATGAAAGAGCGGAAAAATTCATCGCCTCCCTTATAATGATGTAATCTACAAGTAAGCGCGCTATCTCTATTTCGAGAAAAAAGCTTTTTCATAGCTTCATTATTTTCGGAGAAAAAGTATCGATTTTGAATGGAGAGTTTTTCTAAAAATAACTTTTTAACTACCGTGTCCATAATATTAATAGACTTAACTTCTTTGATTTCCCCTTCAACACATAGCTTTTGAACAACCTGCTCTGCCACTCGCCTAGAAGGCATAATAGCTGTGATAGAGTCATCACTATCCGATTTTCCCAAAAAGGAGGCAAGGACCCCAGACCCTCTTTGTGTATTACTTTTTTCGCGAAAATATGCTTCAGCTTCGTAATGTATGGGCTTTACTAAACCTAGGAAGCTGGATACAATCATGCATAGAAGTCCTATGCCTAGGATTACCTTTCCCCTTTTCTTCAGCATCCATTTCAAATCTTTAAAAGAAAAATAACTATCCTCTTCTAATAAAGGTGCTTTAGCCATTAAACGATAAGTCCTTGTGTTGCATAGAAGGCTCCTGCGCCCGTAAAACTTGGTAATAATTGATCAATAAAGCGATTCCACTGTGTAATCGGACTTTCGGATATATAGACTGTATCCCCTGGCATAAGCAATAAGCTATGATTAGGAAGCGTAATGATATGGTTCCAATTAAGTAAATACACCTTTGGGCAGATGATTCCCCCGCGAATAACTTGTATACAACTCTTATCTCCAGTAAAAGGAATTCCACCCGCTTCTACAAGGGCCTCACGTAAAGAAATTGACCCTTTAGGTAAGTAAATGGCGCGTGGATGACCAACTTCCCCCATAATCATTACTTTTGAATCACTCGGTTCCGCAATATAAATTTTATCATGAGGACGCATAACTATATTTTGACACATATCCCCCTCTTTAATGAGCTGGGCCATATCAACCCTTAAAATTTTACCACAGCGTAGTACGTAGCTCATAAATAGATTCGCGCTTGGAGAAACCCCTGCCCTTGATAGGACTTCAAATAATCTAATCCGTCCATCAACTGGCATGCTCCGCACGGCTACCGGCCCTATCAAATCAACTGTTCTTGTTAATCTCTCGCGATAATCAATAAAGACTTCTACTTCACTAATCTGCTTATCATAAGCAGCTTGTAAAGCTTCTTTTGCTTGAAGTAACGTCAAACCTTCCACATGTACGGGGGATAGTTGAGGAAGATAAACATACCCTTGTACAACACGATATCCAACAGTTTTTCCAATAGATCCTACTGCCTCTACAAGATCGGCACGCATAGGATGATATATCCTAATTTCTAAAATATCATTTTCATCAATAAGGTCTGTATATTCATTAAAAACACTAGGATCTAGACAATCAATCCGAGCCCCTTCCATTTGTAAAATAGCGAACTTTCCCTGCCGAATTTTATGGGAATCCATCACAAACTCAGCAGCCCCTTTAACAGGATAGTCATGTTTAGGAGGGCTACAAGAAAAGAAGACCAGAAAAATTGGTACTAATAATAATAGATATTGTTGTCTTTTTTGCATAAAAGACAACACGATAGCACTGCCGGAATATCATATCAACAAAGACGATAAGGCAAAAGCTTCATGTACTAGTTTAGCTCTCGAGCGAGTAACTTCTTCATCCTTTGCTTCTGTATGTAAAGAGAGTACATGTGCTTTGCGTGAATCAAAAAATAGAGCGTTAAGTTTCTGATGATCTATCCCTTTTAATAAACCCATATCAATAGCCAGCTTACATAAGCTTAAAGATGCTAAAGTCTCTTCTGTTTCTGCTTGATAACTATGTAAAAGTAGTCCGTATGCTCTGCTTATACGATTTTTTAAAACATCGTCCTTACTTAATTTTTGGCGCTCTCTTTTCTCTTCTCCAATAAAATACGCCGCTGAAATCCTCAGAGAGCGAACGATCTCATCTTCGGAAAGTCCAAGGGTGAAATGATTAGAAATAACAACAATATCCCCTATACATGATTCAATAGAACCTCCACTCATGTTTGTTGCTTCTATGCCTTCAGTAGTCTCAACGAGATTTTTTAATAGACCGGATGTTATAAGTGCTGGAAGATGTAAGAAAAGTCTTGCGACCAAACCTGTGCCACAATGACGCGGATCAGCTGTTAAAAAGCCAAAACGTGTGTTATAAGACCACTCGAACATCTTACCAAGTTCCGATTCCAACCGTAGAATTTGAGCAAACCCATTTTCAAGGTCTTGTCCACAATCAATTAATTGTATCTGCAAATGATCTTTTAGATTTAAAACTGCCAGAAACTTTCCACTGTCATCAATAATAAAACCTTCGGTTTTATGGCAGGCCTCTTGTAACCCTTGTAAAAAAAGAAAGTGTTCAAAAAGAAACTGTTTTTCTAAAGAAGAAATCTCATCGCCTCTTAAAAAAGAAGCATGACTAAGCTCCTTAATTGAGCAGAGAGCTTTAGACATAACATCTAAAAGCTGCTTTTGACGTGTCGGCTCCATTTTAGATGGAAATAAATACTTCGCCATGTTGCGATAGAGCTTTAACGTCGTAGCAAGCCATATAGGATTGCTATTATCCCGCCAGGGATGTGAATCTAAAAGATGTAATGAAAATTTATTATTAGATGCTGTCACTTTCTTCCACTAATTGTTTAATTTGATCCCTTAACAAGGCTGCCTGTTCATAATCTTCCCTAGTAATTGTCTCGTGAAGAGCCTCGTTTAACACAAGAAGCCTAGCAGTTGGGTTAAAAGGTGTCTGCTCTTGAAGGCATCTACCCATATGTATAGGTCTCATACCCTTAGCTCGTATAGCTAGCTTTTTAGGAATGCGATTTTCAATAAGGAGCTCTGTGATAAGCCAATCTTCAAAAACAAGATAGCATTCACCGCAGCCAAAAGGGGCCCCTATTTTGACATCCTTCATGAGAGTCCCACAACCGCCACAACAAAGCCCTGGGTTACTATCCCTATCAATCTCATGCACCTGATTAAGATGCTGTTGATAAAAGGGGCAGTCTATACAAATATCAGTACTGGTTATTTGCCCCTGTTCAATTTCCGTATAACAGATCCTGATGGGCTTTCTACATTCGCTACAAGGTAATGGTCTATCGCTCATAATTCCTACTCAATACATGAAATTGATTTTTATGGCTAGCTATCTATTCAATTTTTTAATTGCGGCAGGAATAGCCTTAACAAAATCACTAGCTATCGCCCCAAAACCTTTATCTTCAAAAGCAATTTGACCGGCTAGGCTATGAACAGAAAAAGCCGTAATTGCAGCTTCATAAGGAGCTAGTTTTTGCGCTAAAAAAGCAGCAATAATACCCGTAAGAACATCCCCCGATCCGGCTGTGGCCATAGCTGAAGGCGCTCCTATCATAATAAGTGGAATTTTATCTTTAGCGTATATGATAGTTGGAGCTCCTTTTAAAATAATGATAACATCATTTTTATTGGCAAAGGCTTGGGGATCCTGGCCTATTCTTGCCATCTCTCCTGCATGGGGTGTTAAAATAGATCCTTGAGGTGGATTAAAGGCTTTTAATGAAAGCCACCAGAGAGCATCCGCGTCAAGAACTAAAGGTTTTTTCCCTAGATTAAGAATCCTAAGAAGATCCCTACTTTCCTTCCGACCAATTCCTGGCCCTATTAAAAGAGCACTTGCCCGTGCCCACTCATCCTCAACAGAATCTTCTAAAAAAGCGGCCAAGACTTCTGGTTTTAAATAGAGCAGCCTCGAAGCATCTTTTTTATGAATCAATAGCCGTATAATACCCGCACCACTTCTAAGGGCAGCTTCTGTAGATAGAGCTGCAGCACCCATCATACCCTCACTCCCAGCAAGGGCTAGAACGTAACCTCTTTGATACTTATGCCATGTTCTTTTATGCTCAGGGAAAAGGGGTTTACCCTTAAAAAGCTCATAAGAAGCTTTTGCTTGAGCTAAAAAAATATCAGGAAGACCAAAAGATGCAACTTTGATATTACCTGTATATTCATAACCAAGAAATAACCCGGTTTTAGGAAGTCCTAGTGTCACAGTAACATCTGCTTTTAGCGCATCGCTTAGAACCTCTCCTGTCTCTCCATTAAGACCCGTAGGGATATCAACAGCTATAATAAAAGCTTTTATCTTATTAATTTTCTGGACAACCCTCAAAGGCAGCCCCTCCAGGGGCCCTATAAAACCTGTACCAAAGATTGCTACTATTACAACATCCTTAAAAACAATGTCTTCCACTAAAGTGATGTGTTTATAAGGAGACCCAAGTGCTTGATATGCTGTTAATTGTTTTTGAAAAAGGGCGGAACCCTCTGTAAAAAGAAGGATGACCTCCACCTCAAGGCCCTTCTGCACTAAATAGCGCGCGGCCACGAGGCCATCCCCTGCGTTATTGCCCTTTCCACAGATAATCGTAAAACGAGAGCCTCTTGTATAAGCCTCCTCAGCTACAGCTCTTCCGGCCTCTTCCATAAAATCTGTATCTTTATAACCAGCTGTATAGGCTAGTCTCTCGACTCTTTTCATTTCAAGAGGGGTAATAACTTTCAAAGTAGTTCTTCTTTAGGAGCCCGAACCATTAATTGCTTAACGGCCTCTAAGGGCGATAGCTTTTCATAGATAACTTGATAGATAGCTTGTGTTATAGGAATTACAATATTATGATCTCTAGCTAGTTGCATTGCAGAGACAGCGCTATAGGAACCTTCAACAACAGCTCCGATTTGCTCACGAGCTTCCTTAGGAGACATCCCCTTGCCAATTAAATTCCCATAACGAAAGTTACGACTCAAAGAGGAGGTACAGGTAACGACTAAATCTCCCATTCCAGAAAGCCCATTAAGAGTTTCGGCTCTTGCATGCTTTGTTTTGGCAAGCCGGCGCATTTCATGCAGTCCCCTGGTCATTAAAGCGGCACGGGTATTATCACCATAACCTATCCCATCAGAAATACCGCAAGCAATGGCCATAATATTTTTCATAGCCCCTCCAAATTGTACACCCAAAATATCACTATTGGAATAGACACGAAAATGTGCTGTAGTAAATATATCGCGCACAAAATTCATGGGATCTAGCTTATAGCCAGCTACTACTACAGATGTAGGCATTTGATAAATAACCTCCTCTGCCAAACTGGGACCTGATAAACAGGTTATTATATTTTTAGTATCGGCTCCTAAGACATCCATTAAAACTTCACTGAGAAGTAGCTCTGTATCCTGTTCAATGCCCTTAGATGTTAAGACAATAGGGCAAGTAGGAATGCCCAAGGTCTTTACCTGCTCAAAAACAGGCCTAACGCCGGCAGCTGTAACAGACTCTACAATTAAATCTGAATTTTCTAAAACAAGAGCCATCTCATTTGTAAAAACCATATTATCAAGGGCTTTAGTCGATAAAAATCGCGGATGATATCGTTTTTCTTTAAGGTGAAGAACCTCACTTGGTGAACGGCTCCAAGAGATAACCTTATAGCCTTTTGAAGCGAGAAGGCGGGCGAGGCAAAAGCCCCAACTACCAATTCCTAAAAACCCAACCCTCATACCTTTTACTCCACATAACTATTGTTAGGAGGCTTCTGCCCTTTATAAAATGCAAGCAATTCAATATCAGGATAATAAAAACGTGGGCTTAATTCAAAGAAAATATTCTCTACGTCCACACAAAACAGCTTTTGCCATTGTAAACGATCACGTTTTTGTAAAGCCTGCTTTACACTTTCTATATTATCATTTTCTCCCGAACTTTTCAATGGAGCGAATACCCAGCAACGGGAACAATCTAAAGCCTTAAAATGAGTGGATCTTTCGACAAAATCAATAATGAAATATTCCCTCTTAATGACCCCTTCTTTTTTTAGGTAATGTAAGGGTAAGGGCTTATTACACTCTTCCTCTGCAAAATCCAGGGAAAAGCAAAAATGACTTAAGTTGGCCGTTGTATGAAGAGGCCACTCACTCTCGGGGAACTCCATATACTCACAGACCCGGACCCTCCCCCCTTCTTTGATATAAATACCTACTTTCTCAGATAAATCACGCCGCTGTGTTACAAGGGCGCTTAAATCCCCTTCTCCATGGAAACCAATAAGATCAGATGAAAAAGGGTCAGCTAAAGGATTATCTACTAAAACGG
This sequence comes from Parachlamydiales bacterium, assembly GCA_009885615.1. Classification (GTDB taxonomy): domain Bacteria; phylum Chlamydiota; class Chlamydiia; order Chlamydiales; family VFKH01; genus VFKH01. The sequence goes on along the minus strand of VFKH01000021.1, from coordinate 39,689 downwards.
TTGTAAAATATTTTATACCCGATTCCCGCCATCTCTTTCCAATATTGGAGGCAAATAGATAATAAAGTGCTAGCCCATTTCCAGAGGGCCCCTTTTCCGGTAGTTCTTCTCCATTTATATCCAAGAAAGGAAGTAGAGTTTGTTGAAAAAAAGAAATTTGCTCTTTGGAAAGCCCAAAATAATGGTTTTCTTCAAAATGGATTCTAACTACTGCATCATTGAGAGGTGATGTCATAATTGCTGCTTGTAAGGGGCATCCCCATTTACGACTTGCCGCCTTAACCTTTTCAGCAAATAGGGCAAAAAGAGTTTTATGGCTAAACGACCCGATAGGACAAAGCCCTTTTGAAAGATACTGACTTGCGAGCCGAGTTCCTTGGCCTCCCGCCAATAAAAGGACAGCAACCTCCCCCCTTTTGATTCTTTCTTCTCCTAGAGCCTGGAGATCTTTGTTTGATTTATCAGCTTCAAAAAGCTCAAACATTAAAAGCCTCTATTATTCTAGTAATCTCTTCTACCTGAATTTCTTCCATACACTTGAAATCCAGTGGGCAGGTTCTTAAAAAACAAGGAGAACAGCTAACTCTTTTATGAATAACTTGGCCAAACTTATAAGGGCCTGTCATAACATCATTAGTCGATCCAAAAAGTGCAATCAGTGGTACTTGTAAAGCGGCAGATATATGCATAGGGCCACTGTCATTTGTGATAAAAAGATTAGAAGCTGCCACCATTGCCATAAATTCACGCAAATGAGTCTTTCCGGCTAAATTCACCACACTTAAGGGCATTCCCTTTATGATATTATCAATAAGAGGCCTAGCTGAAAGCTCCCCAAAAAAAAGCAGTAAAACTTTTTCCTTTTCGAGCAACTTTTTGCTAAGTGCGCGAAACTTTTCCCAAGGCCAGCACTTAGCAGGCCCAAAAGCTGAACTGGGATTAACCCCAATAACAAAACCTCCCCCTAAACTCTTTATTCTTTCAGCCGCCAACAATTGTTCTTGGCGTGTAAGAAAAAGTTTCGGGGCCCTTTCTTTAAAGGTTATACCCAGCGGCTGTAGAAGCTGCAAATAACTATGCACCAGATGTTGGTTTTTATAGTTTTCTGGGAAAGGCACACCCTTATTTAGGAGCCATCTGCGCCCAAAACCTACGATTTTTCGTACCCCCCCCCTAAAAAACCACCATGCAGAAGAAAAAGAATTAGTAAGAAGAATGCCTAAATCGTAATTTCCTTTTTGGAGTTTTTCTAAAATTTTAGCATCCTCTAAATACCCTAAAAATCCTTTGGTTTTAAAAAAAGAAAAAATCTCATTTATGTGTGGATCCCTTTCTAATAGAGGTGCTAAGGAGTGCTCTACCATAACGCAAATATGGGCCTTCGGCCACTTATTTCTTACAGCCGCTATAACGGGCGTAGCCATTACAAGATCCCCTAACCAATTAGGCATCCTAATGATAACACTTGACGGTTCTTCTTGTTCCATTTAAGCTAAGCTTTCCTCAAGGTTTGAACAATAATTTTATGGAATCCTACGATCTTTCAATAAAGAAATTACGTATCATAGCGCGCCTTATCAAAAAGGCCAAGGATGAACGTGTCCCTCCCTTACTTTACACATCCCAGTCTTTTCCTGAACCCATTTATCATCCAGATTTCATACATGAAACTCTGGATATCAAAGGATTAGAAGAAAAAATTCTTCTTCAATCCACCCTTATTGACAAGCTTTGTAAAGCTCTGAATTATTGTCGAAATCAGTTAAAAATCGGCTCTAATGAAACCATCGTTATAGATGAGCTTAAAGGCCTTTTTAAACGCAAACAAAACAAAGTTGCACATGTTTTAAGAAAAACATTAGAAGAATTAAAAGTATCTAAAAGCGAAGCTGAAGAACTGCGTGCGGCTACAAAAATTCTTATTATTGATCAATATCGACTAGCGGATGGTCTCAAAAGAGCCATTTTTCAATTACGCTCTAACAATCAGAAAGAGTCCTCTAATAGTAATATTGAAAAAAAACGCATCGAGGAACAAGCCTCTCTTCATTATAAACTACTTCTGGACGAATCCCATCAAAAAAATAATCTTCTAGAAGCACGTATTAAAAAAGATACTGAAACAAATGCACGTCTAAAAGGCAGCTTCGAAGAGCTCCTTGTAGGTATAAAAAAAGATTTTGAAATACAGCTATCTGCCAAAGATAACTCTTTTAAAAATCAGTATGATACGGAAGCTCTCCTCCAAAAAGAAGTATATGAACTAAAGAAACAGATAGCTCTTCTAAAAGCACACCTAGAGGGTATATTAATTGATAAGAAAAGGATCGAACAGGTTCTTAAAGGCATGCGTGAAAAAGAAACAGAGCCTTTAGAAAAAAAGCTAAAAGAACTCGATATCTTACTCCAAACAAAAGAAGATGAACTTATTCATATCCAAAAGCATCTGGGTCGTAAAATCCAAGAAATTGCAGGTCTCCAAGATATGCTCCAAGAGCAGGAAGATAAAACCCTTTCTTCTGAGTTGTCCCTGAAAGAGATTTTGGCAAGCATAGAGGGTCTAAAAGAACAGCACCTGCGCAATGAAGGCTTTTTAAATGAAGAAATTTCTGCTCAAAAAGAGCTCCTTGAGGAGAAGGCCTCGGAGATAGACTCTCTTCAACAAGAGATTGTACGTTTACAAGATGTAGAGGAAGATTTTGAAAAAATGAAAGAATCTATTTCTCTTCTTCAGCAGAACTTACTCCGTGTAAAATGATTGTTATAGGCGTTGACCCGGGTACGCATACAAGCGGCTATGGATTAATTGATACCGATGCTAATAAAGTACTTGATTATGGATGTATAAAACCACCTACAAATCTTTCTCCTAGCAAGCGCTACCTCATTATCTATCAATCTGTTCTCCATCTTATAGAAAAATTCTCTCCAAGCGTATGCTCTATTGAAACACAATTTATCTATAAAAACCCAAAAAGTGCTTTAACTCTTGGCATGGCTAAAGGTGCTGCTATGATTGCCTGCGCGCAAAAAGATGTGGAAGTCTTTGAGTACAATCCTAGCCAAGTAAAAGCTGCCGTAACTGGTAATGGCAAATCCACCAAGGAACAGGTTGGTTATATGATCCGTATTTTATGTCATCTAAAAGAAGTTCCGCGACCCTTAGATGCAGCTGATGCACTCGCTCTTTGTTTTTGCCATATTAATAGGAGTAAATTATGTATGAATATGTCCGCGGCACGCTTGTAGAAATCTCCCCTTCTCATGCGATTATTGAAACAGCCCATGGAATCGGATGGAAAGTCTTTATTCCCTTCAGCAACTTTTCTCTTTCCCCTAAAATAGGCAGCTCTATTTGTCTCTATACAAGTTTTATCATTCGAGAAAACAGCCAAAGCCTCTTTGGATTTTTATCGCGCCCAGAAAGAGACCTCTTTGAGCAGTTACTCGCTGTTTCAGGAGTCGGCCCTAAAACAGCGCTCTCTTTAGTAGGGCATCTAGAATATAATAATCTACTATGCTGCCTAAGCTCCCAAGATATATCCAGTCTTTGTAGAGTCCCTGGTATCGGGAAAAAGACAGCTGAGCGCATCCTGTTAGAAGTTAAGGATAAACTTCCCCTAAGTCGGCCTATAACAGGCTCCCATGTTCTGCGTCATGATGCTATTAGAGCCTTGATCCACCTAGGCTATGGGGAGAATCTTGCACAAAAGGCTGTGACAGCTGCGTTAGAAAAACGAGAAGAGGTTGACCTTTCCTCTTTAATTACCTTTGCACTTAAAGAATGTTGATAGGATTTATTCGGAGTGTTTTAGATAGATATTTTCCCTACCCAAAATCCCTTTTGGATCATAAAGATCCCTTTACTTTTCTTATTGCTGTTATGCTATCGGCTCGATGTACAGATAAAAAAGTCAACCAAATAACACCTTTACTTTTTGCTAAAGCCTCCAATGCTAAGGAGATGGCTAATTTACCCTTAAGTGTTATTAAAGAAATCATTCACTCTTGCGGGCTCCCTGCTGCTAAATCAAAGGCGATCCTTGAGGCGAGCCTGATTATCCATTATAAGTATAAAGGGATGGTTCCACAAACTTTTGAGGGACTAGAATCCCTTCCAGGTGTTGGACATAAAACGGCTTCTGTATTAATGGTTCAGGCTTTTAACAAGCCGGCGTTCCCTGTAGATACTCATATTTATCGCCTAGCAAGAAGGTGGGGCCTAAGCGGCCATAAAAGTATTAAAAAGGTAGAAGAGGATTTAAAAAAACTAATCCCCCCCGAATCCTGGCACAATGTTCATTTGCAAATGATTGAGGCTGGACGCAGTTTTTGTCCCTCAAGGGGTCACATAATAGAAAAATGCCCTATTTGCTCGGTGCTTGCCCAAGAGATTCTCCCATCTGGCAGTAAATCTCCAAAGGCCCGGAAGAAAGTAAGTCCGCGTCAAAAGCAATCCTCCCCTTCTCAAAAAGTAAAATAAGACAAGATCCTCCAAAAGAAAAGTATCCCTTCTCCTGCCCCTTGACTACAGCTCCTGTTTGATAGCTCTGATGGATTGTACCTACACAAGTAGCGCCTACTTCGATATAGAGAATAGTTCCAAAAGCCTCACTTTCCAAGAAAGTGATAACTCTTTTATTTTCCCATAAAATAGAGGGGTCTTTCTTTAAAGCCCATGGATTTACCGAATAAAGAGGCCCTTTTATAGGATAGGCAGGAGAAGCTTTTCCATCACATGGGAAGTGAAAACGATGATAATCAACGGGGCAAAGCCTGGAGATAACCATGCTCCCTTCTTTAAAACGGGCAGCTAGCTCTTTATCTTGTAAAAGCTTTTCTAAATTCATGGGACTATTTTTTACATTAAAACAAGTCTCTTCATCTATTTTCTGAAAGAAAAAATATCTGCCATCTGCGGGCATAATAGCTACGCGTTCCCCATAAGAAAGGGGCCTACATTCTTCTTTAAGTTCGCGTGTAAAAAAATCATTAAAAGAGTCAAATTTATTCTTCGCAAACTCTTTACTATCAATATGATAGTTTTTTATAAATTTATTTACAGAAGCTTTAGTCCAGGGCTGCTTTTGCCACCATCCATAAACCTTACTGATAAAGCTGTTTTTAGAGACAAAATTACGGATGCAGCATTGAGGTCTTGTATAGAGAATTTTAAGAGCCAGGGCCCCAAAGACCTGTTCTTTTATCAGACTGCCCGTTTTTCTATCTTTGACCAGTATGGGTTCCATCAGGTAAGATAGTAGCACTTTTTATGGATATTCACCAAACAATTGCAGCTATTGCTACTGCACCTGGCGAGGGCGCCATTGCTATCGTCCGAATGAGCGGTAATGAAGCGTTATCTATTGCCGCAAAACTCTTCTCGGTTCCCCTCTTAAAGTCGCATGTGGCCTACTACGGTAAAATCTTAGGTGCTAATAGAGAAATCCTTGATCATGCCCTCGCTATTTGCATGAAAGCTCCGCACTCCTATACAGGGGAGGATATCGTTGAACTCCACTGCCATGGGGGCAGCTTTATCACCAAACGTATCTTAGAGCGGTGTTTAGAAGCTGGTGCCGTAACAGCTGAACCAGGAGCTTTTACTTTCCGCGCCTTTATGCACGGTAAAATGGACTTGGCACAAGCAGAAGCTGTACAGGCCCTTATTTCTGCTAAAAGCGCTGCCGCTATGTCACATGCTAAAAATCAACTAGAGGGTTCCATATCTAAGAAGGTCTTGCTACTGCAGGATAAGCTCTTTGGCATTGCTGCTATTTTAGAAGCTTGGGTCGATTTTCCTGAGGAGGGCATCGAATTTGCCTCCCTAGAAGATGTTTCATTAGACCTTCGATTGATTAAAGAAGAGATAGAGGCTTTTGCCGCAACTTTTCATGAGGGTAAAGTACTCTATGAGGGCCTAACACTCTGCCTTATAGGCGCTCCTAATGTGGGAAAATCCTCGCTTATGAACGCCCTTTTGCGTAAAGAGCGTGCTATTGTGACACCTATTGCAGGTACTACACGCGATATTTTAGAAGACCAAATGCAAATCGGAGATCTATCCGTGCGGTTGCTTGACACAGCAGGCCTGCGTGAAACAGAGGAAATTATTGAACAAGAGGGTATTAAGCGCTCTAAAAATGCTTTGCAGGAGGCTGATCTTGTTCTGCTTGTTTTAGACGCTTCACGTACGCTCTTGGCAGAAGAAGAGTCCTTAATAAAAAGCCTTCTTCCTGAAAAAACTCTTCTTATCTGGAATAAATGTGATCTAAGATCAGATATCGAAGGGGTTCTTAAAATTTCTGCTCTTCAAGGCACAGGCTTAGATAAACTTAAAGAGGCCATCCTTGCAAAGATTACCTATAATTCTAACAAGGACGAGGTGCTTATCACGGCCCTGCGTCATAAGGAGGCCCTTGACAAATCAGCTCAGAGCCTATCCCACGTCATTCAAGGCCTTCAGGAGGGAACTTCTCCCGAATTTCTAACGAGCGATTTAAAAGAATCTCTCCAACATCTTACACGTATTATAGGGAAAGATATCTCCGAAGAGGTCCTCTCAGCTATTTTTTCTCGCTTTTGTATAGGCAAATAAGCCTACCCAGATCGCTGAATCCTTAAAATCCTATCGTGGATCTGGCTGCTTTACAGGTGCTGGACATTCGCATGGATGAGTCGTATTTGCAGATAAACATCCACAATGGGCCGCTTCCCTACACCTACAATCTATATTATCACATTGGACCGCCTCCGTGGCTCCCATGAGAAAGCTTGACCCTATAGAGAGCAATAACAAAAAAAATATTTTCATATAGTTTCCTAATTAGAAATTTCAACCAAGAAAAAGATAGTTAACTCGAGTGCCTATCGGAGTCTGAAGGTAGCTTAAATAGATTTAAAAAGCAGGTCCGAAGCCGTCGAATCCCTATCTTTTTTAAAAAATAACACCTCTAGAGAGATATCCTACATGCGGGCTCCCCTCATCTAACCTGGAAATAAGATGCCCAATTTACGCTTTTAAAAAAAGAAGAGATTCACTTGCCCTCATATCCTGTCGAAGATCCCTCAAGGAGATACCTCTAATTAGGATATCCTTATACCCCTATCCTGCATTAAGCTTGGTCTATTAGCATGAGACTAATCGATGCCCGTCCAATTTTTATAGCGATACTTGTAGTAGTATCTCCTCGGCTTTTAGGGTAGACCCCTGAGAACTTTGATCTATGCTCTGGTGATGTTAACCGTTAATTTCTATCTCATATGTATCCTTAGGAGCTACAAATTCTACTGAAAACAGGGAACTCATCATGCAAAAGCAGCTTAACATCTATAAAAGGAGCGTTGTTAAGTTAACCTTTTAGGAAATATGAGTATTTACTGGTCAGCCTTTCCTCTTATAAGTCTCAGTACTTATATATTTAGTCTCATAGCAGCGAAGATAGCATACAGGCTCTCAGCTGGTAAAATCCGTAAAATATTTGCTATGTTCTTAATCATCCTTGATGTAAAAATGTTGCTTTAAGAGGTAACCATGAATGTTCGCTACCTTTCCGATTTTGTTTGTATCCGACCCGACTTCATCGTGCATCAAGAGGATGCTCTTGCTTGGATTACAAAAATGCATGTGGAAGCAGAAACAAAACAATCAAATCTCGATCAAGACCAAATGATGATCCTGGCAGGTCAACTCCATCGAGTATTCAAAAAAATAGGCCTTGGGAAAGAGAAAATACAAACTCGCGGCATGCAACTATCCGATCTTTTCGCTAAAACTCCAGATGCGATGGTCGTCTATAATATACATAAGAAACCCAAAGGTAACGGACTTAAAGAAAAAATGGATGTTTTTTCGAAGGAAACTCTCAGGGTCTTTCATAAAATATACAAGCAGACGGATCTTCCCCCTCATTTGATCCATGTAACCTGTACCGGCTATGTATCCCCCAGTCCTGCCCAAAAAATTGTTTCGGAGCAAAAAGGAGGTCATACATCGGTAACCCACTCTTACCACATGGGATGTTATGGAGCATTTCCCGCTCTACGTATCGCAGGTAGCCATCGTAAGAGCGATATTGTCCATACCGAGTTTTGTACATTACATATGGACCCTCTAAATCATACAGCAGGACAGCTAGTCATTGAAAGTCTTTTTGCTGATGGGTTTGTCAAATATACGGTATCTGATATAAAGGCATCACAAAGCCCCTGTTTGAAGATTTGCGCTTTACATGAAATCATTCTCCCTGATTCACAAGATAGTATGACATGGCAATGTGAAGACTGGGGTTTTGGAATGTTTCTATCGAAAGATGTCCCTTTAAAAATTGCAATGTCCTTGCCTGATTATGTAGAGGAGCTTATCAAGCAAGCGGGTCTGTGTTCTGATGACATCTACCGCCAGGCTATTTTTGCGATACATCCTGGTGGCCCAAAAATTATCAGCCAGGTCCAAGAAAAGCTCAAGCTCGCAGATTGGCAGGTAGCCCATAGTAAAGAAATCTTATCGAGTCATGGTAATATGTCCTCTGCCACACTACCTCATATATGGGACAAGATAGTACAAGACTTATCTGCAGCTGATGGCTCTTATATTGTTAGTATGGCATTTGGACCTGGGCTTACCATCTCTGGATCAATTTTTCAAAAAATAGGATAAGGATATGTTATTTTGCTTACTCATCCCTTTTGCCATCCAAGCATTGATGATTATCTTCGATGAATGGGTCTACCATCTTAAAAGGGGACTACCCAGGTGGGAAAGAATAGGTCATCCTATTGATACAGCGAGCTTTATTCTTTGCCTATGCTTCGTACAGTTTTTTCAATTTAGTCCATCAGCCCTTTTGTGGTACATACTTCTTGCCGTTATTTCTTGTCTTTTAATTACTAAAGATGAGTTTATGCATAAGCACCATTGTGAAGCCAGTGAGCATTGGGTTCATGCGATTTTGTTTATCAACCACCCCCTGCTTCTGATCTCTATTGGTCTTTTATGGTATGCTGTTTCTTCTGAGCCCTCCCCTTGGTTTCTCAGTGAATCCGCAAATAACACGGTTCTTATTACAGTGTTTATGCAGGGGCAGACTCTTTTCACTCTCCTTTTTATGCTCTATCAAATCATCTACTGGAATTTTATATGGAAACTAAAAGAAAACAGATAAATAACAGCTTTTATGATGAGCTTCATGATATGTGGAAGGGCGTCAGCAATCACCCTATAGCTCTACTATGTGCAGAAAATAAAGTGAGGACCCCATGGATTGCTGGGCAGATCGATCAGTTTTACCCTCAAGGTTGCACGATATTAGATATAGGTTGCGGCGGGGGGTTATTAACAAACCCTTTAGCCAAAAAAGGGCACCACGTTACTGGGGTGGATTTATCAGTCTCCTCCTTGGAGTTTGCAAGGAAGTCAGATGCTACAGGCAGGGTATTATACCTACAGGCGGATGCTCATAACCTGCCTATGCAAGACGAGACCTTTGATGTTGTCTGCGCTATGGATCTTCTAGAGCATGTAGACAAACCCGATCTTGTAATAGCCCAAGCTTCCCGTCTATTAAAGCCTTCAGGATTATTTTTTTTTCACACATTCAACCGAACTCTACTTAGTTATATCTTAGTCATTAAAGGAGTAGAGTGGTTTGTAAAAAACACTCCTAAAGATATGCACCTGTATTCCTATTTTATTAAGCCATCAGAACTCAGAACCTTTTGTGATAAGGCTCATTTAGAGGTGATATCTTTGCAGGGGTTTATCCCTGATGCAAAAAAATGGTCGTTTTGGAAAACAGCTTTTTCTCACCAAATCTCCCCTGACTTTTCTTTTTGCTTCTCCTCTTCGTTACAGACTGGATATATAGGCTATGCAAAAAAACATAAATGACCTGTTGGTGAAATATCCCTGGAAAGACTACCCCTTGTATTCTCATATTCATCTATCAATAGCCAGCTTAAGAGCCTTTCCTGAGCTTTCTCCTTTTTTAGAGAAACTAAGAGACACTGATCTTAAATCTTTTCTTCAGTCAAAGAATCTCTTTGAATTGAATTTACAGAAAAAATGTTACACTACCTATTCTCCAGAGCAACTGCTGCTCCCGTGAGCCCGAGAGAAACCATTGCACTGCCGGGTACAGGAACCATGTGGATTGCCGCGATTGCTACATCCAAAGTTCTGAGAAGTAGATGACTGCTCTTAAAAAGAGTCATCCTATCCCCTACTTTGCTTTTTTCCAATGTTGTGGGCAAGGGCTGGGCCTCTAGAGAACTCTTATCCCTCGATAAGCGACACTTCTGGGTGTATTTAAGGGCATATTCAATTGAACTCTCTCTTGATTGCCACTCGTTTGCTTCTTTATTCTCATTTTGGAATTTATCTAATAACCCCGCTAACGCCTCCTCTAATTTAATTACTTCCCTTATAGTTACATTTCGATCACCCTCAAGTAATATTCCTACAGCCTCTAAAATCTGCCCCTGAAACTCCGCCGATAGACTCTTATCCTTAGCTAATTGCGCTATATCTTCTTGAATTGTTTCAAACGATTTCCCATCCTCTGATAGCTTTTGAGATGGTAGAGCTATTTCTTCTAGTTGAGTTAAAAGGGATGCACCCCTTGGTTTCATCAACCCTCCCCCCTGATCTGCCACTGCTTCGTTGATCCTCTTTTTTAAAAGCTCCATCTTGGCTTTTTTTTGCTCATTAATTTCATCCTGAACTTGTTGTGTTAGCGGCGCTAAATCAGTGTGGAGAAACAACCCCACAGTCGAATTCCTGGATGTCTTCCCCTTAGAATCTTTTGCCATCTTTAAAAGTAGTTGCAAACGAGAAATATTTCTCTCATAAACAAGGGCCTCCGGTGCTAGACTTAAAGCTTTTTTATAATTATTATTACTTTTTGCATATTGTTCGATGCGAGTTCTTCTTAACTCATTTAAATTATTTACATCATGATCGGACCATATTCCCATGCTCTTTTGCTTTAAGGACAGCTCGCGATCAATATTCTCATTGTACTTTTTATACTGTTTCCCATCTGCAATAGATCTCAAGGAGGCCTCCGGGATCGAAGCCCAAAAATGTCCAAAAAATCTCAAAGGGCTTCTCAAGGGGCTCTGGAGGTAATGAAGTCCTGTCATTCTATAAGTCCCATTGAAATTACGTCCAGCTTGAGATGCTAAAACCGTAGACTGTCCCTCTTCTATATGTTTTATGAGCTCTTGTTCCGAAATAGGATCGCCTTCTCCGCGTGTAGCTTCCTCCAGATCTTTGACCCTTTTGGAACTCTCCTTGAAAAAATTATCCATGCTTTCTGCTTCACCCGAGCGAAGGAGAGCCCCGCCAATCTTCCCACCCACACCCAGTAAAAATCCCGCCATACCTATTGCTTCAATAATGCTCGCAAATGTGGCTGTTGCACCTGTCCATCCAAAAGCACCCGTGACAACTTTTGCAGCAGCTAAAGCCCCTGAGGATATTTTTGCGGCCATTAACCCAAGTACCGGGATCACAACACCATGGCTGGCTGCGACACCCGCAACAATCAGACCTAGAACCACTAGGCCAACAAGAACTCCAACAGCAATCCCTGCTGTCATTTTCCAATTACACTTAAGTAATATTCTTTCCTTATTCTCAGGGAAATCCCCTTCCATACGCGAAGCAGCTCTAGCGTGGACCTCCGCAGTTACAGCCGCAAGCCCCACTCCTTGTGACATACTGGCCCTAGTACCCCGAACCTGGCTACTTATAGGATCAAACAACTTGGGATCGCGACTAAAACTGTCACCAATCGTATTCATTATTTCTCATCCTATTTTTATGCTTTTTTAAAAAATTCATCTAAAACTAAAAGGTCGTGAGTTTGATCCGCCATATTTAAGACCTCTCTGGCCGTATTGTAATAGCTTAAGGCGGCCTCTGTAAATCCAAGCCGAAGCAAACACTCCATACAAGCTATATGATTTAAGATCTCTAGAGAGTTGATCATCGAAGCAAAAAGATATACAATTAATGCTGCGTTAAAATCGTTAAGCTGACAAAAACAAGCACCCTGCATGCGCCAAAAAGCTGAAATTTCAGGATTTAAAAAACTCAATAATCCGGCAATCACTATGGCCTTATCAAAGTTTTTTTCTTCGTAAAATTCTAAGGAGACTTTGTAAATTATTAAAAGTTCATCGTCCGATATCCCGGCTTGCTCTGCTATGATTTTTCGATAATCAATAAGGGAGGGCTCCTCAACACTTTTTTCAAGAAAAACTATTATTTTTGTATAAACACCCAAGAGAAAATTGCTATTTTTAATTAGCTCAAGAGCGCTCCTACGATCTTCCTTGGCTTTTTTTTCCATCTTAATCAAGGCTTCTTCACTTGGTAAAAATTCCTTAAAAGCATTATTTTCATCTAAACTAGAGAGTTTTGATAAAAAAATGCCAAAATCAGGAGCTACCGTTTTCATAAGGTCCTCAATTAAATAGTTTTTGTTTTAAAATACACACCCTCTCACTGAGGTATCTTATATAACATTTAAAAATCAAATAAATAGAGTCCCCCTCAACCTCATCTTGCCATAGAGGTCTCCTCTTTACCTTGATTAATGTCCGTTCTATTTTAATTATCAGATTTGGATAACAAAACCTATCTTGAAGTGCTTAATCATCAAAATACAGCATCGCTTTATCAAGATCCTTATATAGCTGTCATTAACATACAAAAAAATGCAAAAACTCCTGCACTTAAAGTTTATGATGATTCACTCTTAAGACAAGAGCTACAATTATTTCCTGATTAACACCTAATGATACAGAAGTCATATGTATTGAATGACTCAGAAAAAATATACTTAATTTAACTTTTGATTGATTAATATTTCTGATTAGGAAGGGATGTAAGAGGCCTGACTGCGCAATTAAGGGCTCAGAATCTCTGAGTAAACAATAGGGGCTGCGATAAATATCAAATAAATATTTCACTTCCGACCCAACCCTCGTACTAAAATGCTTCAAATCTCTATAGAAAAAACCCTCAATAGCCTAAATTACTCATTATTTTATAAAGGGAAATGCTAAAATAAGGGAATGCCTCCCCTTATCCATTTTCTAGATGAAGAGACTATCAATCAAATCGCTGCTGGTGAAGTAGTTGAAAATAGCGCTTCTGTAGTTAAGGAACTTATAGAAAATGCTATAGATGCAAGCGCCTGCAATATCTGCATCGAAATTATTGCTGGCGGTAAACAATTAATCCGTGTGCAGGATAATGGTAAGGGTATGCATCCAGCAGATGCCCTCCTTTCTTTAAAGCGTCACGCTACCTCCAAAATCCGAAGCTCCTCTGATTTAGAGCTCCTCTTAACAAAAGGCTTTAGAGGCGAGGCATTAGCCGCCATTGGCTCTGTTTCTAAACTCCGACTCATTACAAATCATAGCCTTGACGAAGAGGCGGGCTCTATAATTATACAAGAGGGGGGGAAAATACTAGAAACTGGACCGGCTCTTCATAAACAAGGAACAACGATTGAAGTTGCATCTCTCTTCTATAACACCCCAGCCAGACGCAAATTTCAGCGCTCAGCTCAAGCTGATACGCATGCTATTTTTAAGTGTGTAGAAAAGCAAGCGCTCTCTCATCCAGAGGTTCACTTTGAGCTTTTTCAAGGTTCTGAAAAACTCCTCTTATGCCCTAAAGCCTCTCTTGAGGAGCGCATGCGCTTACTTATGGGTGATCAGGAATTTATACCTATTACTGCAAAAGAGGGTCCCTATGCTTTAAAGGGCTTTATTAGCCACCCCTTACTCTCACGTAGTAATCGCACAGGGCAATATCTTTTTATTAATCAACGCGCCGTCTCCTCTGCGGTTATTTCTCAAGGTGTTTTAGAGGGCTATGCTACTTTATTAGAAAATAGACGCTTCCCCCTCTTTGTTTTACATCTCACCCTGGAGCCCCACCTTGTCGATGTTAATGTCCACCCCCAAAAAGAGGAGGTTCGCCTAAGAGAAGAGAGCTTTTTACGTAGGTGGCTTGCTGAAACAATTTCTTGCGCTTTGCATATACCTCTTCCCACTCCTTTTCATGAAAAGAACCAACCTGAATTACCATGGGAAAGCTTTTCTGCCAAATCCTTTATTTTTGAAAAACCCTCTGTTAAGATCCTGGCGGAGCAACTCTCTTTTGATAAATGCCCTTTTCCAATTGTGGGCTCTTGGAAAAAATATCTCCTCATAGACCCAATTTGTGTACCCTCCCAACATCATCTTGTTTATAAAGAAGACTCCTTACTGATTTTGTATAGAGAAAGAGCACGTGAGACACTCCTTAATGCTCAGTTGAAAGCCAAAGAGCCTCCCGCCTCTTGTTACTTAACAGAGCCTTTAGCCATTGAACTCTCGCCTGCTGAAAAAAACGCACTGCAATCACTACCCTTAGAAGAATGGGGCTTTATTGTACGCTCCTTTGGTCCTAAAACTGTTCTAGTAGAAGCCTTGCCTGTTGCGTTAAATCCCTTAGACATTAAAGAGATATTTCTCGCATGCCTTACAACAAGTAGTAAGCCTCTAGAAAAAGTAGCCCACCTTTTAAGAGGGGATACACTTTCGCCATCTTTATGGCTTGACGCCTTTTTTGCTTTAGAGCACATTCAATGGTCACCAAGTGGAGAACCAAATTTTTTTATATGCGCATTAAATTCTTACAAGAAAAACTAGGCCCACTAGAGGGTTGGCTTACGGAAGATCTAATAGACATTGCTTACTTAACAGGCCTGATTCTTTCGCAGGGCACTTTCGTCTGTACAAAAGATGGCGCCCAAATTTTTGTAGATGGCCGTTACACAAGCTATGCAAAACAAAACAGCCCCATTCCTGTCGGAAGCGAAAATCCTGAAAACTTTTTTAAAGCAGGGACAACTGTTGGCTTTGATAAAGAAAAAATGAGTGTTTCTAGACATGCAAAACTGCGCTCTGATATTACCTGGATTGCTTCTGTGAACCTTGTCACTCGCTTTATTAAAGATTCTTCAGAGCAACAATTAATGAGAGATGCCGGTCTATTAGCTGCTAAAGGCATGGCTTTTTGTAAAGCAGCTTTACAACCTGGAGTCTCAGAAAAAGAAATTGCCGATGATTTAGACTATTTTTTTAAGAAAGAGGGGGGTGAGGGCGCGGCCTTTAATAGTATTATTGCTTTTGGAGAAAACAGCGCCTTTCCTCATCATAGACCCGGATCACGTCGTTGGGAAAAAGGGGAACTGGTCTTGATAGATATCGGTGCTACTAAAGCTCGTTATCAATCAGATATGACAAGAACCTACCTTTTTGATACTAAAGGTGAGCTCAAAAAAATTTATCAGACTGTAGAGGCTGCTCAAAAATTAGCTCTAAGTATTTGTAAACCAGGCGCTAAAATAGGTGACATCGACTCAGCCGCTCGCACTCTTATTGAAAAAGCTGGCTACGGCCCCCTCTTCTGCCATGGACTTGGCCATGGTATTGGCTTGGAGGTCCATGAATTTCCCTCATTGAAAAATAAGGACCCTTTCAAAGATATTGCTTTAGAGAGTGGAATGGTTATTACAATCGAGCCGGGCATTTATAAAGCAGGCCTTGGCGGCGTGCGTCTAGAGGATACTATTCTTATAACAAATCAAGGGTATGAGAATTTAACATGTCACGGGCTTTAAAACTTTTTTGTGTCATAGGCCCTCTCTTAATTTTGATCGTTTTAATTTCTTTTTTATGGATTGATTTCACTGCAAATCGAGACATGAAGAAATTCGAGAAGCTTTTTTTAAGAAACTCTGCTGAGGAGCAGACTCTTATCAGAGAAAATAGAGCCTCCCTTTTTAGGGTAAAAGCAGATCAAAACCTTTTTTTAACAGATAATATTATTCGCTATATCCAAAATAATAAATCTCTTCAGGAAAGCTTTGAAAAAGCTATTCGGGAGGGCACTGTTTGGAAAAAAATTGGCGAAATCCTTCCCTATTCTATCTCAGGAATTGGTCTACTTCAAATTACAAAAGATTCTGAGTCTATTTTAACTATCGTCCCCCAAAATGCCCTTATTTACGATACTCAAATCACAAAACTCAATGACCATGTTGTTCTCTCCTTAGTTAAGGATTATAGTGGCATCCTAGAAGGTTACTTGGGAATAAGATTGGCAGAAACTCCAGCTGAGCTCCAAGAGCCTTTAGGCTTTTATTTTATTTATCCTATTTCTTATTTTTTTCCAGAGCTCATCCTTTCCTCTACAGACCTCTTGAAAACTATAGAGCCCTTTGCTAATGACTTAAGCGGGGAGATTGAAAAGAATAAAATAACCTCACTTAAGGCCTTAATTTCTTATTTTTCAAAGCTCTATAAAAAAGAAAACGTTAAAATAGACACTACTTTAGGTAAAGCCTCTCCTAAAGATTCGATCTCCCTTTATAGGGATAAAGATGCTTACTATATAAATTTTCATTTAACGCAATATATTCGTCTTTTACTTGAGAGCAACACTCATTCTCCTTTTGACAATGGGGCTCCTTATGGGGTCTCTTCTTTTACTCTTATGCCTGATCAGAATTTTAACGGGAGCACTCTGCTTGCCTCCGATGTCTTTTTTAATAAACCTTTAGAGACAAAATATTTAGAAAAAAAACCCTTTCTGATAATTGATAGCCCTCTTCTAAAAGAGGTCTTCATAGGTGCTAGCACTGATATCCATGGAAGTGATGGCATTTATTCCGTAACAGTCGGTAGGGGGATTTCTCCTTACTTGAGTGACCTTACTGATAATCTAGAAACTATCGTTATTATAACTGAAAATAACAAACCCTATATCGCAACTAATCCTGAAGGGATGAGACTGCCCTTTACAGTTATTGAAACAATATCCACGGAACTAATGTCTAAGCAAGACTATGGCGTTATTAACTTTAATAAGTTGCGCTATCAGTTTATTAGATTCTACCCATTTGGTAATAACATCCTTAGCGTCGTAATATTAAGTCCAGAAGATGCTGACCCTTTAACCCTCTTAGCTAAAGCTCTTCCCCCGGAAATTAATCAAGCCTCAAAAATACTTTCCTGGCAGATTCTAGGTATTAATTTTTTTATTCTAATGTTAGCTCTTTTGATTCTCCTTTTTCTTTCCAGGGCCTTTACAAGGCATGTACGACAACTCGCCTTAGCTATGGATGTTCTAGCTACTGGTAAATATGCCGAAATTACCTTTCCTGATCTTAGACTAGACTCGAAAGATGAAGTCTCTATTTTAACCGAGGGCTTTAAAAAAGTGGTTGTTGCTCTTTGTGATAAAGAAAAAGTACGCGCTATATTGGATAAAGTCGTCTCTAAAGAAATTGCAGCAGAAATTTTAAAAGGGGATATTCATCTAGGGGGTGAAAATCGTATTATGACGGTGCTGTTTGCCGATATCCGTAATTTTACACATATGTCAGAAAAAATTGAGCCTGAAAGTCTTATATTATTTCTAAACAAATTTATGACAAAAATGTCCTTTATTATCGAAGATCATTACGGTGTAATTGATAAGTATGTGGGTGATGAGATTATGGCCCTTTATGGAGCCCCTCAGCTGGATCCCGATAATGCCAAAAAAGCTGTTGAAACAGCCATTCTAATGATGAGTGAGCTAAAAAAATGGAATATTAAAAGGGCTCTAAAAGGCTTCCCTGAAATTTATATTGGTATCGGTATTAATACAGGGAAGATGGTTGTTGGTAATATGGGTGCAGAAAATCGTCTTAACTATACTGTTCTTGGAGCTAATGTTAATCTAGGTGCGCGTCTTTGTTCTAAGGCAGAACCTATGCAAATTTTAGTAAGTGAGTCCACTTTTAATGCCTGTGGTTTAAAGGAATCCCTGGACTTTAAAGAAGTTGAATCTCTTTCTCTTAAAGGATTGAGCATACCTGTAAAAGCTTATTCCATTCTTGGATTTAAAAACCAAAGTGAGTAAATCCACCTTTCTTCAAAAGCTTTTTGTTAGCTATCTCCTTGTTCTTTTAGCTTTTTTAACTTGTCTTTTCCCCTTCACTTCTGAATTGGTTCAGACAGTTATTCAAAAAACCTTTGAATACCGTTTACTTACTCTTATCTCATGGGCAAGCAAGGCAACTTCTACTGAAGATCTTATTACCCATCTAGAATTACAGGAGAATGTTCTTTTTTCTCGCATTACCCTTCTTACAAAAACACTTAACATACTTTATGATTCCTCTTCTTCGAAGGACCCCTATGAATTCAAAGGTTCTGAACTTGATGATGTTATTACAGGTAAAACGGGTTATAAGGAGGTCTATTCCCCTTTTCTAGAACAGAAGCTCCTCTATGTGACACACACCTTTGACCTCCAAGGGAACTGTTTTATTCTGCGTGTAGCCTTTCCCTATAGCCAGGTCAGTGACCTTATTGTGGGTTTAGATAGGGGATTTTTTATACTTAGCGCTGCTGTACTGCTTATCTTTGCTATTATAATGTGGATTATTATCTATTATTTAAGCAGGCCTATTCAAATAATTATTAATGCTATAAAGCCTTATCAAGAGGGCCGTGCAGAAACAATTACAAAAATTTTTATATCAAACAACCAAAGTGAGTTCTGCAAGCTAGCCGCTACCCTTAACTCCCTTAGTGATCGGATTCAATCCCATAACCACACACTAACCCATGAGCGCAATATAAAAGAAATCATCCTCGACTCTCTAGGGGAGGGTATTATTGCTCTTAATGGTTCCCAAGAAATCCTCTTTATTAATAGTGTTGCCTCGCAGCTTTTGCAAATAGATCCCTACAAACTCATTGGTAAAAAAATAGAAGATTTATCTCAAAAAGAGCTTCTTCCTTTATACAAAAGCTGCCTAAAAGAACATCAGCCCATTGCTGGTAACCTTACTATTAAAGATCAAAAGAAATTCCTAGAAATCCTTGCCGTTCCTATTACAACAGTTGATGGAGCCGTTCTTATTTTAAAAGATAAGTCTAGTCATTATCGTATTATAGAAATGGGCAAGGATTTTGTGGCTAATGCTTCCCATGAACTCAGAACACCTATTACTATTATTCGCGGCTTTGCTGAAACACTCTATGAACACCCCGAACTACCCCAAACAATGGTCCATGATATCATTACTAAAATCGTTAAGAACTGTACCCGTATGGAAATGCTCATTAAGAATCTTCTTACCTTAGCAGATATAGAAAAACTACCTCTTTCTAAAATGTATAATTTCGATCTTGTAGCTCTGGTAGATAACTGCAGGCAAATGACACAAACAATATGGAATAGTGCTCAAATTACTATCACTTGCCTGACTCCAGAGCTATATCTGATGTCGGATCCAGATCTTTTAGAGCTAGCTATCTGCAACCTCTTAAGTAATGCGTCTAAGTACTCTAATCCACCTGCTATCATTAGAGTCCACCTGTCTGAAAATATTAGCTCCGTTTTTATAGCTGTTACTGACCAAGGTATAGGCATTCCCCCTGATGACCTTGATAATATCTTTGATCGCTTTTATACAGTAGATAAAACACACTCTCGCAGACTTGGGGGCGCTGGTCTTGGCCTTGCTATTACAAAAACAATTATTGATAAACATGAGGGCACTATCCATGTTTCTTCTCGGCTGGGCGCTGGTAGTACCTTCACTATGATCTTACCCAAAAGATTTTAGCCCTCTAGCCCTCTCTAATCCACTCAAAGATCCGCAGGGATACCCGTATCTTTTGCCAGGTCAGCTCGGTGAGGGATATGGATATTCGTATCCAGAATTGAGGTGTACAGGGATAACTCTTTATTATAATCCTTAAAGAGCGTTTCGATATCACTTTTTGTAAGAAACTCATTCGAAACAAGCGTTTTTTTATTGCTCTTTAAAAAGCGCTTACCTTTTAAATATTTAGCTTCGCGCATTCTTACGATATCCGCTGCTAAAAAAGGATCATCGAGAATTGCCGTAAGGACCTCTTCAGAGGCATAGTGAATAGATATTATATAACGGTTGCGATCAGCCTCAAAAAGGCAGTACCGCTGGAGATCTCCCTTAAGAAACTTATAGACAACCTTTTGCTGCGTAAAAACTATTTTGGCTACATCTTGAAGATTGTTTATTATAACCCGAGTATGATCTGGTTTCTTGGAGGATGCACGCATCCATTGTCCTTTAATAGTCAGCTCATCTATAAAACTTTCTGCATACTTACCCATACGTATTTTTAAAAAACGCATTAAAGCCTTCTTATACATCTCTTGGTCTTGCTTAAAGAAGACCGCAAGATTAAAACGACTTGTATGAGGAATGACATTTAAAAAAACCTTCTCTTTAATAGGGCTATTAATATCCTTTTCTTTGGGCTCTTTTATTTTAGAACTGCTCTCCTTATTTCTTTTCTTCACTTTTGTAGCAATAAGGGAGTCTAGGCAGGCGCAAGCCTTTTCTGCTCTTTCTGCATCCTGCTCTTTAACCCTCTCCTTAAAAATTTTTGTATAGCGTATTAAATGGATATAATCTTCACGAAAAGTACCTATTACCAGTGACATAATAGAAAAAAAACCAAAAACCCATATAATAACAATCATTTTAAAAAAACTATAGGGGGTTGATTGTCAAATATTACAGTATAGTACTCTTTGTCTAATTGTATTCTTAAAGCAAGGGTCATCGCCTCTTCAGGTATCTTCTCAAAAAAGAACTCTTTCACATCTTTTCTTAAAATATATTTGCGCTTTTCAGGACCTGCTAAGGAGCTTACCTCTAGAATAAAACATCCCTCTTGTATTGCTAAAAGACCCCTTACATTGCTCGAAAAAAGAGGATCAGGATCTGTCCCATTATTAAAAATAAAATGGAGATTACCCCCCATCTCATGAAGAGGGGCCATTTTATCGTTTAAAATAGCCTGGCCCAGACTCTTCTGTAACATCGTGCGTAAAAAAATAAGCTGCTCTAGCTGCTTCTCCTGTTTTTTTTGTATCCCGGTATTTTTACTAACCCCTACATAAAGACCCATTAAAAGACTTGCTAGTAGCGAAAAGAGAATCATACCTACAAGAATTTCAATAAGGGAAAATGAACGCTTCATGGCGACTTTAAAATTAAATTATATGTTCTAAGCTTTTTCTCACCTTCAAAAAAATCAATCTTTGCAGGGTAATAGGCTCTTTTTTTGAGTGGATCATACCCATCCACACTCCATTTAGCAGTTATATTCCCGTAATCTGTCTCTAGGCCTTCTCGAAGAACATATCTCTGGGCAGAGACCTCTTTGTTGCTAAAATCTTTAAGAGCTCTAAAAATTAGATTTTCCGTTAAGAAAAAGTTTTCTATCTCCTTTAGCGCCTTTTTTTGACCATCCATAGCCTTATAATAAGAGATCACGAGAGTACTTGCCAGAAAAGTGGCCAGGGCCATTGCCACAATAACTTCTAGCATTAAGGCCTTACGTGATCTCAAGGAGCGAGACATGAGCCCCTCTTTTTAAAACTAAAGAGCCTGAAGGTTCCACAGAGCCATTGCTATAGAAAATAAAATTAATACTCTCTACATTCTCTTTATTAAAGATCATTTCTCCTTTAAAGCTTATTTGAAGAGGCAAGTCTTTACCTTGTATAAGAGCCTCTAACCGTTTTTGACGCACTGCTCCATCTATATATGCACAGGCCTTCTTAAAGCACATTCTATTATATTCTTTATAAGAAAAAGGTATTATAGCACTTAAAGCAACCCCTAAGATGAGGATGGCTACAAGTACTTCTATGAGGGTATAGCTATTTTTTTTGTTTGGCATTATAGCTATCTAGACCACTCGAGATGATCTCAATTTGCTCATCTTTAATACTTAACTGGTAAGAATTTCCCCAACCATCTTTTACAAGCTCTTCAGGTCGGCCTGCAAGAGGCGAAGCTAATACTATATTCTTCCACATATCTATGGCTGTTACCTCAGCTATTGACTTCCCTGTGTTAGCCATCTCCAGCTCCAGTATGTCTTTAATCATCCGGATGCCCTCTTCTGTTTTAAAGACCTTGCCTTTATCCAAACTGCCTTTCATATTGAAAGCCAAAGCGCCTCCTATAATACCTATAAGCAGAATAACAATCAGAAGTTCAATTAAAGTAACGGAACGCTTTTTTTTCATATTAACCTTGTAACATAAATTGAGGGTCTGAAAGAGGAAGAAGAACTGCGAGCATAATACTTGCAATAAGAGCCCCCATAATAATTAGAATAAGAGGCTGAGCAATTGTCATAATTGTTTCTAGCCGTTTTTGTGAAGTTTCTTCAAAATAGATAGCAAGCTTCAGCGCCACTTCTTGGAATGTTCCCGTATCCTCACCTGCTGCTATCATTTTAGCAAATAAGGGGGGCAGGTAATTCGTATTTTCCAGGCTTGAACTAAAGCTCCTTCCCTCTTGAATTGTAATAATAGCACTGCTTAAAAGTTTTTTTTGCCAATAGAAATAGCTGCGTTTCTCAGCTAATATCAGGCTCTGCAATAAGGGCACCCCCCCCTTGAGCAGTAATGAAAGTGTTAAACAGAGTTCTGCTAAACTATTGTCAACAATTAAAGTACGTATAGGAGGAATCTTAAAAGCCCCTTTTTCAAGCAAAATTCGGATTGCTTTGCGCTTTATTATTAAAAGACCCCCACTTATTAAGAAAAAAGGTGCTATAAAGGGCAGAGTCTTACACATAAGACGGCTTATTCGAAAAATAAAACCTGAAAAACCAGCTCTCATATGCCCACCAAAAAGCTCTTCAAGGGAGGGAATAATAACCAAAAAAACGACTAAAATAACAACTAAGGAAAAGGTTAAAAGTAATGCTGGATAAAAAAATAGAGAAAAGAGTTTCTTTTTTTTAGCCTCTTCCCTTTCTAATGTCTTTAATAAAGAGACTACAGCTTGGCTTAAATCACCACTTTGCTCACCTGATTCTATCATGGCAATAAAGCGTTCATCAAAAAAATCACGATACCCTATTAAAGAATCTGAAAAAGACCTTCCCTCTTTTAATTGTCCTAAACAGGCATTAATAGCTTCCCTCATGCTAGCTGACTGTTGTTGGTTTTTAAGTAACTCCATGCTGTCTACAAGAGGTAGCCCAGCTGAAAGGAGCTGACTTAAACTTAAAACAAAAGGGAGTTTTTCCTTTCTGGGTAGGTTCTTTTTAAGAGATTTAGTTTCTTTTTTTCTATAACTTGTTAAAATAAGACCTTGACTACGCAGCCTTTTTTTAAGGAGCTGAGAAGTCTCAATCATACAAGAGCCCCTGACCTGCTTACCCTCGGAAGTAACTGCACGATAAGAATAGGAAATCATAGGCCCAACAGTATAAAGTCTATAGAATGAACAGTCAATCGGCCATTGAGGTCATTATACATCTGCAGAACAATGGCCATATAGCCTACTTAGCAGGAGGCTCTGTTAGAGACATGCTTTTCAAGCTCCCTTCTGATGACTATGATGTGGCTACAAGTGCCACAGTAGAGGAAATTGTTAATCTTTTTGAAAAAACCCTTACTATCGGCGCCCATTTTGGTGTTGTTATTGTAATAAAAAAAACTGACAAAATAGAAGTTGCGACCTTCCGTAAAGATGGTTCCTATAGTAACGGTCGTACGCCCGATTTTCTAGAAAGAGGTACCCCTGAAGAGGATGCTAAAAGACGCGATTTTACGATCAACGGTCTCTTTTATGACCCTCTTACAAAAACTCTTTATGACTTTGTAGGGGGAGTAGAAGACATTAGTAATAAGATACTTAGAGCTATAGGATCCCCTCTAGAACGCTTTGCTGAAGACCGTTTACGTATGCTTCGTGCTGTGCGTTTTGCACAAAGATTCGACTTAAAAATCGAAGATTCGACTTATGAAGCGATTAAAGCCACAAGCCCACTTCTTTTCCCTGCCGTATCTGTAGAGCGAGTCTGGCAAGAGTTAGATAAAATGACGCCCAAAAAATCTGCTTTTAATACCCTTTTTGATCTGGGTCTTCTACAGGTAATCTTTCCAGGAATAACCCGTGAGAGCATTAGAGATTTTCCATCTATTGCCCCTCTTATTATTGTTATAGCACTCCTTTTCCCTAAAGAAAGTCTTAAGAAATGGCTGGGTCTGGCTACCTTTTTTAAATGCAGTCGCGCCTCATTTAATCATTTAATCTTACTCGATAAAGCACGCCAAACACCTACTAGCCTTTACACCTGGGCCCTTTATTTGGCGCTTGATAAAGAGCTCTTTTACGCAACTATTTGGTCTGATTTTTGGCAAAAAGAATATTCTTGGCTAGAAGAGCGTCGCAAGATGGCTCTTCTGCTGAAAGAAGACATCCAAAGATTGATAGAAAAAAAGCCCTTAATAAATGCGGCCTACTTGCAAAATACCGGCATTGCCCCTGGCCCTCAAATGGGCCAGCTTCTTAAAAAGGCGGAGGAATTAAGCGTAAATTTACGTGTTACCTCTGCAGAACAACTACTTAAGCTTGTGCTTTTGGAAAAATTAATTTGATAGTGAGTGGCACAACCGCACCTACTACAAACCAAAATGTATGAAAAATAAAAAAAACAACCGTTATACTCGCAATAAAAAGTGTGACCTTATCAGTTGTTTTATAAAAATCTTCTGCTTTCGTCAGCAAATCTTTGATCGTGCCTGGAATAAAAAACCCAGCAGCGACCCCCACAACTAAACCGCCAATCCAATAATAGGAAAGAATAAGCCCCAAAAGCGCTAGTATTGTAAGAACTACCCCCTTAGGATTTTTAAAGACCTCCTCTTTTAGGTCGCTCACTACAGAACGTTTTTCTGGAACAGTCATACCCCCCCCCTTTCTTTTACTACTAATTTCATACTAAGTTTATTTATCTTAACCATCAATGAAATACTTTATTTATTTGGTATGTTGCTCCAATCCCCTAGGGACTCTATACTTGTTTGCCTTATGCAATATCTATTCCTTCCCATTTCTATTTTTTGCTTATTAATTACACTCTTTACTATTTTTTCCATCACCTACTTATTAAAATATCAAACAACTTTTTCGCCCCCTCCCTCATCCTTACAAGAGGTTTTTATTCCAAGTCCTTTTGAGCAAGAGATCTCTGCCTATGCGGCTCTTGATAGAGGAGCTTTGTATTTAAAAGACAACTCTCTTTCAGGTCTTTTAAAAAACCTACAAAAAAAATTACATTATTTTGGTGCCAATAATAGACCGGATAGCACCAAAGAAAGTGTCTACATAGGTCTTAAGGAGGCTTTTTCTGTGCAAGAAAAAATCCCTCTTTATATCCTTTTAAATAAACAGCGGGAGATCAGCTTACAAAGCATCGATAAGGCGGGTTCCTGTGGTTATTTAACTGTGGAAAAAGAGGGACTCACCTCCCTTTTGGTAAAAGTCTTCCCTGCAAATAGCCCTAATCCTTCTGCAAAATTTTATTTATATAAAGAAAAATTTTTGGAAAAAGAAACGTCCCCTCTTTTTAAACAGTCTAAAGCAGGCAAGTCACCGCTCTTGCTCCTTATAGGTAAAGATCTTTTTTTAGATCAGCATGGCGGTAGCACTTTTGCCCATTATAAAGACAAAGAACGTATTAATATGGGTTATTTAGAAGAATCTGAGCTTCTTTTTGTTAAAAAAGATAGCATCCTCACCTATCAAAATGAACATTGGAAAAATCTTGAATCTCCCCATGAAAAAACTGAACACTTATGGTTATTACATGTTGATTCTATAGGAGCACACTCAGCCACATTAACTCTTTGGTCTCCAACTGGCGAAGCTTGTCCTTTCCACATTTCAAGGGTTCCTAATACTTTTTTAACACCTATTCTTACTAATACATTTAAATATATAGGCGCTAAAAATCTTAAAAAATGGCTTTTTGAAGTCTCTGGAAAACGTGTGACAGTGACCCCTGGATCTTGGTGGCTTTGCCAAAATAAGGAATGGCACGAGCTTACCTCTACTCAGGAGCTTGATAACTATGTAGAAGGCTCGCTTAAAGGAGAGCTGCTTATTTTTGAAGATGTTGAAATTGAAGATACGGAAAAATTTCTAAAAGGCCACCTTTTTAATTCCCTTCGTAACAGTGTCCATACTATCAGGCTTCCTATTCAATGATCTATCTACTCTATCTCTTACTACTGCCGGCCTTTTTGAATGCTCAAACAATTGATGAAAAAAAAGCCAACTTACCTACGAATGAGACATTACTTAAAAAAGGTTCTGATTTTAATGAGAAAATGGCTTCTCTAAAAGCTCATAAAAAAAGGGTCCTAAAAGAGTCCGAAATTCTAATAAAAAACAAAGCCTCTCACCGAGAATTTGCGGCTTTATTACATAACCTCCAAGAGATTCAAAAAGAAATTAGCGATATTGAGAGTACTGTTGCCTACGCCGAATCCCAAGAGGAGAGCTCCCTTTGGCACCATCCCCATATTACTTTAGGAGACCTCATTGCAGATTATAGCCATGATTTTCTCTACCTACTTTCTCCGGCCGTTGCCGATAGCATAATAAGTATTAGCTCTCACTTACCTGTTCCAAGTGGTTCCTGGGATGACCTTATTGAACTTATTGTTTCCTCTCTTGGTTTACAAGTAAGCGTTCTTAACCCTTTTGTTAAGCAGATTTCAGCCGAAAAAGACTCCTCTTTTAGAGACTGTACGGTGATTAGTTCTTTTATAGAGCTTGCCCTTCTACCCTTGCACAAAAAGGTCTGCTACCTTTTACAAGATAAGCAAAATAATTTGCATATAGCCTCTCAATTACTTCAAAAGTTTGCACCTCCTGATCAAATTAAATTTTGTAAAATGTTTAATTGTCTTATTTTATCAGGAAGTGCAGGGGCCGTTAAGCAGCTTCTAGAGCTCTGGAACCAAGTCGAAGACGACTTTAAAGACCATTGTTACAAAATGGTTTCTTTAGACCGCCTCTCTTCTCAGGATGTTCATAAAGCTCTAACTTCCTACTTTCATGAGACTCCCGAACGGTTTATAGATGCTAAAACACCTAGACTAACACCTATTGGTGATCTTAAAATTATACCTCTTTCCTCAACCCCCCCCTCCATTTTTCTAGTTGGATCCAAACAGCAAATTCAGCAAGCTGAAGATATCATATCCTCTTTAGAAAGATCCTCTTACGATCCAAAAGAAAAAATGCTTTTTTGCTATACATGTCAAAATAGTAATGCCGAAGAAGTTGCTAAAGTTCTTAAATCTGTCTACGCCCTTATGCAAAAAACAGTTATTGCTTCCAAAAATACTCCCGAGGGCCCCAAGACTTTTAATTATAACACAGTTAAAGAGGAGTGCTGTGGAGATGATGTCAACATCCCTTCTCTTATTGTAAATCCCGGTATGTCAGGACCTGGATCTAGCGCCTCCATTGAAAAAGAAAATGGGCCTTCGCGTAATAACTTTATTGTTGATAGTAAAAGCGGTACTATCATTATGGTTATTGAGAAAGAGCTCCTTAGTAAGATCAAAGATCTTTTACAAAGTCTTGATACACCTAAAAAAATGGTTCAAATTGAAGTTCTTCTCTTCGAAAAAAGGGTGACATCCGAGGATCGTATTGGACTAAACCTTCTTAAAGTAGGATCTCAAGCCTCTAATAACAATTCAGGTGGACTTTCCTTTAATGATCCTTCTTTAAAACCACCTGGTATCTTAGCCTTTTTCCTATCCCATGCAGCTGGAGGAGGAGTGCCCTCTTTTGATCTTATTTATAACTTTCTTTTGTCTCAGGAGGAGATCCAAGTTAATGCCTGTCCCTCAGTTACAACCATCAATCAAACACCTGCCAAAATCGCCCTAGTGGATGAAATATCCATCAATAACGGCGCTATCTATGTTGACTGTAACGCTAATAATGCTTTGGCCAAAGAATCCTACTCAAGAGCTCAGTATGGCATTACCATTGAGATAACTCCCACTATCCATCAATCACAAGATCCTCATAAAATTCTTTCCTATATTACACTAGAAACAGACATCACTTTTGATACAACAAAGCCCAGCAAAGATAGTCGCCCTGATGTCACACGTAGAAATATTAAAAATCAAGTGCGTGTAGCTGATGGGGAGACGGTTGTTCTTGGGGGGCTTCGTCGTAAAATGAGCCATGAGGAGTCCGAAAAAATTCCTTTTTGGGGTGAAATTCCTATTCTAGGCAAGCTTTTTGGGCAAAGTAAACTCAGCGACAGTCAAACAGAAATGTTTATCTTTCTAACACCTCGTATTATTAATGATGGCCACGATGTAGCAAATATGACACTGCGTGAGCTCTGCAAAAGACCGGGGGATAACCCTTGTCTAATTAATGCCATTATTAAAGCTAAAGAAACTGAAAAAGAAGCCCTCTTTCAAGGTAGTATGAAACTCGTAATGATGGAGCCTTAAATGCTTGAGCTTGCTCGAGAACTTGGAATGATTATTATGGAGACCCCCCCTCTTCTAGAAAAAGGCTTCTATAAAGATATTCCCTACTCATGGGTGCGTAAGCATATGACACTGCCCTTATTCTATCAGGAGGGTTCTTTACTGGTGGGCCTCTGCAATCCTCTCAACATTCAAGGGCTAGAAGAGTTATTCTTTTTTAAAAAAGAAAATTTTATTCCAGTATATGTCCCGGAAGAATCTCTTATTAAAGCAATTGAGCTCTGCTACCATCAAGAAAGTGGGCATACTGAACAGGTGATTGCCGCTTTAGATATGGCCCCAGAAGAGGCCTCTCTCTTTGAGGCTGATGACCTTCTAGAGGATAATGCTGAAGCACCCGTTATTCAGCTCCTGAACGCTATCTTGTCTGAAGCCTTTCTTTCTAAAGCTTCTGATATCCATTTTGAACCAGCAGAAAATGATCTCAAAATCCGTTTCCGTATTGATGGACTTCTTAAAACACGCTTTTCTCCACCTAAAGAGATTCAAAAACCGCTTATAACACGTATTAAAGTCATGGCACGCCTTGATATTGCTCAGCAAAGGCTTCCTCAAGATGGTCGTATGAAAATTAAGATGGGCGCTCGCCATATTGATCTGCGCGTTAGCACCTTACCCGTTGCAGGAGGTGAGCGCCTTGTTTTAAGGATCTTAGATAAAAGCAGCGTTCTACTTAATCTAGAAAGCCTTGGAATGCAAGAACCTCTCTCCTCATCTTTTAAGGAGCTCCTTCATTATACTGAGGGTATGATTTTGGTAACAGGCCCAACAGGTAGCGGAAAGACCACAACCCTTTATAGTGCTCTTGGCTGCCTTGATTCTTTAAGCCATAATATTATGACTATTGAAGACCCTATTGAATACAAAATTGCAGGCATTGCCCAAATGGCTGTAAATACAAAAATTCAGCTCACCTTTGCAAGCGGTCTGCGCCATATCTTACGTCAGGATCCAGATGTTATTCTCATTGGTGAGATTCGCGATAGCGAAACAGCTTCTATTGCCATTCAGTCGGCATTAACAGGTCACCTTGTACTATCTACCCTCCATACTAACGATGCCCCTTCTGCTGTTCCTCGCTTAGTAGATATGGGTATTGAACCCTACCTTCTTAACTCTGCCCTCATAGGAGTTCTTGCACAGCGCCTTGTTCGCCGTCTTTGCCCCTCTTGTAAAACACTTACACCCTTGACATCCTTCGATAAAAATTTTCTAAGTCTAAAAACAGAAGCTCTTTACAGACCTGTTGGTTGCCCCTCCTGCCAGGGTATGGGCTTTAAAGGTCGCATTGCTCTTTATGAATTCATGGCCTTTTCAACTACCTTGCGAGAGTGCCTTTCTCATAGTCTGTCTAGTAAAGATATACATAAAATTGCTGTTAGTGAGGGGATGATCCCCTTACGACAGTCAGGTATTATGTGTGTTCTACAAGGGCTCACAACGGTAGAAGAAGTTCTTCAAGCCACTCGCAATTAGACACCCATCATCTTCAGGCTAGGGGTCTGTCCGCATTCAAATTACGGGTGTGCTAGTGCGAAAGCTGCCGAATTTCCACGATTGCAATATTGACAGACCACTAGAGCTCTCATGGATAGGAAGCCTGCGATATTTTTGCCCGTTTAAAAAAGGGGATGTGTATACTTATCTCTTTTTATAGGGGATAAAATATGTTTGGACTTTTGAAAAAATTATTTGGCACAGCACAAGAACGCACTGTAAAAAAATACTTTAAACAAGTCCTTCTTGTTAATAAATTTGAAGAAGAATATCAGAAGCTCTCCGAAGAAGAGCTTAAAGCTAAAACAAAGGAATTCCAGCAACGTCTTAGAGAGGGGGCCTTATTAGATGATCTGCTGCCTGAGGCTTATGCAACTGTAAAAAACTGTTGCCGTAGACTTGTGGGTACAGAATTTCATGTGTTTGGATACAACCAGCGATGGGACATGATCCCCTATGACGTCCAAGTTGTTGGCGCGATTGCTATGCATGCCGGCTCTATTGCAGAAATGCAAACTGGTGAGGGGAAAACGCTGACCGCAACAATGCCTCTTTACCTCAATGCTTTAACAGGGAAATCTGTTCATCTTGTTACCATTAATGATTACCTAGCTGAGAGGGACTGCCTTTGGATGGGCTCTATCTTCCGTTATCTAGGACTTACTTGTGGTGCTTTAACGGGGGGAATGCATTCGCACCAGCGTAAAGAAATCTATGCCTGTGATATCGTCTATGGAACGGCCTCCGACTTTGGTTTTGATTACTTAAGAGATAATAGTATTGCCATAAGCCATTCCCAACAGGTCCAAAGAGGTCACTACTTTGCAATTGTTGATGAGGTTGATTCTATTTTAATTGATGAGGCACGGACTCCTCTGATTATTTCAGGCCCAACAGCCGAAAGCCATCAAATGTATGACCAGCTTCAAGATGCTGCTGCTGAACTTGTTACTCTTCAGAGAGATTATTGTAATAAAATAGCATCGGAAGCTAAAAAACTTTTAGATGCAGGATCACGTAAAGAGGGTACCCGTAAGTTATGGCTTGTAAGTAAAGGCCTTCCTAATAATAAACTTATTAAAAGAGCCAAAGAAGATCCTGATCTACGCCTAGCTATTGATAACACTGATACCTATTTTTATAATGATCAAAATAAAGATGAGAAAAATAAACTTCTTTCTGATCTTTATGTCACAATTGATGAAAAAAGCAATGAATTTGAACTTACCGATAAAGGCATCGAAGCTTGGGCTAAAACAAAGGCTGGTCACGCTAATGACTTTATGATGCTCGACTTGGGCCATGAATACGCACAAATTGAACATAATCCCTCCTTAGAAACAGCTGAGAAAATGCAAGCTAAGCTCTCTATTTCTGAAGAAGACCGTCTGCGAAAAGAGCGCTCACATAACTTGAGACAACTTATGCGTGCGCATCTCCTCATGGAAAAGGATGTCGATTATATCATACAAGAGGGCAAAATCGTTATTATCGATGAAAATACCGGACGTGCTCAAGCAGGACGCCGTTTTTCTGATGGCCTCCATCAAGCAATTGAAGCTAAAGAAAACCTCGAGATCCAAGGTGAAACTCAGACTTACGCAACCATTACTTTACAAAACTATTTCCGTCTTTATACAAAAATAGCCGGGATGACGGGAACCGCTATAACTGAAGCGCACGAATTTAAGGAAATTTATAAACTGCAAGTTCTCCAAATTCCAACGCATAACCCCTGCAAAAGAGTGGATGCCAATGATGAAGTTTACATGACGGAAAGAGAAAAATATGCAGCTATTTTAAAAGAAGTCATGGAAGTCCATAAGATGCAACGTCCTATTTTAATTGGGACAGAATCCGTAGAAGTCTCTGAAAAACTATCTCGGATTTTTAGACAAGCTGGACTTGCTCATACAATTTTAAATGCAAAGCACCATGATAAAGAGGCCGCAATTGTAGCTGATGCCGGTTGCCTTTCTGCAATTACTATTTCTACTAACATGGCTGGTCGTGGTACAGATATTAAGCTTAAACAGGATGTAGCTCAAAAAGGAGGGCTCCATGTTATTGGAACAACTCGCCATCAATCACGCCGTATTGATAGACAATTACGCGGACGCTGCGCACGCTTAGGAGATCCTGGCTCTTCCAAATTCTATGTGAGTTTTGAGGACCATCTTATGCGTCTTTTTAGCTCGCCAGGTCTCACGGGAATGCTTAAACGGTTTAGACCCCCCGAAGGAGAGGCCATCTCTGCGGGAATCTTAAATAAATCTATTGAAACTGCGCAAAAACGTATTGAGCAAAGAAACTATACCATACGTAAACATACACTTGAGTATGACGATGTGATGAATATGCAAAGACAGGCCATCTATAGCCTACGT
Organism: Parachlamydiales bacterium; assembly: GCA_009885615.1. Classification (GTDB taxonomy): domain Bacteria; phylum Chlamydiota; class Chlamydiia; order Chlamydiales; family VFKH01; genus VFKH01. Next base: position 7,343 of record VFKH01000021.1, on the reverse strand, counting down.
GGAGAAATCCTCCATGCAACTGATCTGAATTCTCTTTTAAATGAGACATTTGCCGCTGTCTGTCTGGAAGGTTCTCATAGGTTCTTACGCAATAAATCAGAAGATATGGGTTGGGATCTGGAAGGTCTTAAAAAGTGGCTCCGAGAGAATTTCCCCCTACTCTTTGATGATGCCTTTCTAGAAGATGATCTTCTCTTGGCTGAAGAAATTGCGGGAATGCTTACAGCAAAAATAATGTTAGCTTTTGAAGAAAAGCTGGAAAATGATATGACCCAAATTAATACAACCATTGAACCTACTCGGAAAAAAATAATCCTACAGGGTGCTATAAGAGATATTATGCTTCGTCGATTAGATCAACGCTGGCAGGAGCATCTTTTAGAAATGGATTATTTACGCTCGGAGGTATCTCTGCGTGCTGTTGCTCAAAAGGATCCTCTTGTTGAGTTTAAGCAAGAATCTTTCTCTTTATTTGAAAAGCTTAATCAGGATTTAAAAGCCTCTATTGCCTACGATCTTTTTCGTTTTGAAATGAGACCCTTTGACCCTTTGATGATGAGTATGATGCAGAAAAATCTGCAATTTAATCAGCCCCTTATTGAAGAACCCTCCGAAGAGATTTGAAAAAAAAAACACACCTTCCTCTTATATTTTTTTCTCTGATCATTGCTCTCAGCCTACCGGTTGCTTTTACCGAAAAACTGCGTAATCATGTCGCTGCTTTTTTCAGTGGTCTTTTTATAGAGCCTCAAAAAAAGCTATCAAGTGATGAAATTACAAAACGTCAATTTGAGCGTCTTAAAAACCAAAATAGAATACTTAAAGTAAAACTAGCTCAAGTTATTGATAAGCTAAAAACTAGTGAGCTATTTAAAGATCACAAAGAGGCCCTTGGGAAAATGAGCCTTCAAAGTCGCCGAACAGAACTCCTCCGCTTGCTCGAACTAGAACATGATGGTATCCATGGCAATATCGTCTATAGGCCTGTTACTTCTTGGAACAGTGGTTTTTGGGTTGATATAGGTGAAGAGGTTAATGAACGTCTTGGCTACACGGTTGTCGGTAAAAACAGCCCTGTTCTATCCGAAGGCTATCTTATTGGTATTGTAGAACAGGTCACAAGAAAACAGGCACGGATTCGTCTTATCACAGATCCCGACCTCTTTGTGGCTGTGCGTGCAAAAAGAAATGAATCCCTCCTTGCAAAAGGTGAAATCCATGGCTCTGATACCTCTTTTTCCTGCCGTGGAGCTACCATTTTAAGAGGTCAGGGCTTTAACTATGATTTTGCAGATGGCGAAGGTAACGCTATTGATCTAAGAAGCCATGATCCTTTTATCATTAAATCCAACGATATCCTTATCACAACAGGTCTTGATGGGATTTTCCCCACAGGGATTCCCGTTGCTCGAGTAAAAGAAATTACCCCTCTTAAAGAGGGTGATTACGTTTATGCTATTACTGCTGAGCCCCTTACTCCTTTTGACGTTCTCCAAACAGTCTTCATCCTACCCCCTCCAGAGCCTATTGCTCCAAATTAAAATAACTCTCTTATTTTAATTTATAAATATTATATTATTAATTATCTTTAAGCTGGCACCTTATTCAAGCTTGTTATAAAATTTGTGTTAACTATGGCGCTTTTAACAGACTTCTCTACAGAAAATTCCTCTTATAAATGGGGATTTTCTACCTTAATTGAAACAGACTCTCTTCCTAAAGGCCTTAATGAGGATATAGTTAAGGCTATATCTCTTAAAAAAAATGAACCTACTTATATGCTTGACTTTCGCTTAAAAGCATTTCGTAAGTGGCAAGAAATGGAAGAACCCTCCTGGGCTAATATTCATTACCCTCCCATTGACTTTCAAAATATCCGTTATTACTCTGCACCTAAGAAAAAACCCCAACTCCTGAGTCTTGATGAAGCAGATCCGGAGCTTCTAAAAACATTTATTAAACTAGGCATCCCTCTTGATGAACAAAAACGTCTAGCTAACGTAGCAGTTGATATTGTTTTTGACTCTGTTTCCATTGGAACAACTTTTCATAAAACACTCGTGGAAAGCGGCGTAGTACTTTGTTCTATATCTGAAGCTATGCACAAGTACCCTGAACTTGTGCAGAAATATTTAGGTTCTGTGGTCCCAGCAGCAGATAATTTTTACTCAGCCCTCAATGCTGCTGTCTTTTCTGATGGTTCTTTTGTCTATATTCCTAAAGGAGTGCGCTGTCCGGTGGAATTGTCTACCTACTTCCGTATTAATGACCGTGAAAGCGGCCAGTTTGAACGCACTCTGGTCATTGCTGAAGAAAACTCTTCTGTTAGCTATCTAGAGGGCTGTACAGCTCCTGCATATGACACAAACCAACTCCATGCCGCTGTAGTTGAACTCATAGCTCTTGACAGAGCCACTATTAAATATTCCACTGTCCAAAACTGGTATGCTGGTGATCCTAAAACGGGCAAGGGGGGTATTTATAATTTTGTGACTAAACGTGGGCTTTGTCAAGGAAAAGACTCTAAGATCTGCTGGACGCAAGTAGAGGCTGGTGCGGCTATTACATGGAAATACCCGAGCTGTATCTTGCAAGGAGATGGCTCTATTGGAGAATTCTATTCTGTTGCCCTGACAAATGGCTATATGCAGGCAGATACGGGCACTAAAATGATCCATATAGGTCAAAATACTAAATCTACTATTATCTCTAAAGGGATCTCTGCTGACTTTTCTCATAATACTTATAGGGGTCTTGTCAAAGTCACTCCTAAAGCCAAAAATGCCCGTAATTACACACAGTGTGATTCAATGCTGATTGGGTCTGAGTGCAGCGCAAATACTTTTCCAGTTATTGAAGTAGGAAGTAACACTGCCCAAATAGAACATGAGGCCTCTACTTCAAAAATTAATGAAGAACAGCTTTTTTACCTCCAATCAAGAGGTCTTAACAGGGAAGATGCTATTAATATGGTTGTTAGTGGGTTCTGTAAAGATGTTATAAAAGAACTTCCTCTTGAATTTGCCGCAGAAGCACAAAAGCTTTTAGCCATGAAATTAGAAAACTCTGTAGGATAACTTATGAAAAAACCTATTTTATCTATTAAAAACCTCCATGTTTCTATAGATGATACTCCTATTTTGAAGGGATTAAATCTCCTAGTAAACCCAGGTGAAATTCATGCCATAATGGGACCTAATGGCGCGGGAAAGTCTACGCTTGCAAAAGTACTTGCTGGACACCCCTCTTATCAGATATCCAAAGGGACTATTGAGCTGGAGGGGAGATCCATTCTCGATATGCCCCCCGAAGAGCGCTCATCTAAAGGGCTTTTTATGAGTTTTCAATACCCTCCAGAAATCCCAGGTGTTAGTAATAAAGAATTTTTACTAAACGCTCATAGCAGCCTCCAGAAAGCCCGGGGATTAAAACCTCTTTCTCCAGAAGAATTCACTCGATTTTTACAAGAAAAAATGGCTCTTGTTTCTATTAAAGAAGAGTTTCTAGCACGTAACATCAATGAGGGCTTCTCAGGCGGCGAGAAGAAGCGTAATGAAATCCTCCAAATGGCCATTTTAGACCCCCTGCTCTCTATCTTGGACGAAACAGATTCCGGACTTGATATTGACGCCATGCGTATCGTTGCCACGGGTGTCCTTAAAACCATCAATGCTACTAAGGGCCTTATTCTTATCACACACTACCAGCGCCTGCTTGAATATGTAAAGCCCCACTTTGTCCATGTAATGGTCAATGGGAAAATTATTAAAACAGGCGGCCCAGAAATAGCTCTTGAACTAGAAGAAAAAGGCTATGAGGTCGCATGAGTGCTTTTTTAGAGCATCTAAACCCCCTTTATAATTCAGAAGACTCTTTTAAACTAAAAGCATGGAATCTTTTCCAAAAAAAGGGTATCCCTAGCTATCCCTATCTTCCTTTAGGCCAACTAAATAGTTTTAAAATTACCGCTCCTAAAAGTGAACTGCCTCATCCGGCGATAAATTCTGACTATGATCTTATTTTTATAAATGGTAAATTTCGTAAAGATCTTAGCTCTCCTCTAAAAAGTGATATTGTGCTAATACCTCTTTCTGAAGCCCTTATTGACTACTCTGCTTTCCTAAAAACCTATTTAGAAAAACAATCTACCGAAGAAAAAGATGCCTTTGCGCTCCTTACAACAGCCCTTACTAAAGAATCTTTTTTTCTATATATCCCTCCTAAATCATTCCTTAAAACGCGTATTGTTAACATTCAAACATCTGAAAGTTCTTTTGGACGCTTGGATATATTTTTAGGCCCTGCTGCAGAAGCTGAGATAACTTTAAAGCATTATACACAGCTAAAAGAGCCCTCTTTTTCCAGTGAACTTGTCTACCTACACTTAGAAAAGGGTGCCACCTGCCGCTTACAGAAAATCGACCAGCACTCTAATAAGCAGTGGGCTTTTTCTTTTCTTAGAGCTTTCCAAAAAACTGGTAGCGTCCTGAATACTGTTTTAGCAACTTCTGGAGCTTTTTTCTCTCGCTCTGATTTTATTACAACACTCGCAGGAGAAGGCGCTAAGGCCTATATAGGAGGAGCTTCCCGTCTTAAGGATTTTAATCAAGGACATACTCAGGTTTTAGTGCGGCACTTGGCCCCAAATACAGAATCTCAACAGCTCTTTAAAACCATTCTTGAAGATGTTTCTAGAAGCTCCTTTATAGGAGAAATTTATGTTGCTAAAGAAGCCCTTAAAACAAATGCTTTTCAATTAAGTAAGAGTCTCCTTCTTAGTGAAAAAGCTATTTCATATAGCCGCCCTCAACTACAGATCTTTGCCGATGACGTTAAAGCCTCCCACGGATCCACGGTAGGACAAATAGATGAAGAGATGCTTTTCTATATTCAATCCCGTGGTATTTCTAAAGCCGATGCTACCTCTATGATTCTTAGTAGCTTTGTGGAAGATCTTTTGAGCTGGTTTAAAACGCCTTTAACTCGTAATGAGGCATCGAAGATCCTTGCATAAAGAAGATTTTCCTATTTTAAGAAAGCCCATTATTTATTTGGATTCTGCTGCAACAACTCAAAAACCTCAGTTGGTTATCGATGCCATTAGTAACTTTTACACCCACCACTACGCAACTGTACATCGTGCTATTTATCAATTAGCGGCCCACTCAACTTTTCTTTATAATGAAGCTAGAGAATCCATTGCCTCATTTATTCATGCCCTCCCAAGTGAAACTATCTTCACGAGAGGAACTACCGAAAGTATTAACTTAGTTGCTCACTCCTTTCCTTTTGAAGAGGGTGATGAGATTCTTATCAGCGCCCTAGAGCACCACTCAAATATTGTACCCTGGCAAATGGCGGCTAAACGTCATAAAGCTATTTTAAAGGTCATTCCAGCCCTTACCAGCGGCGATCTAGATCAAATAGCTTACAAAAATCTCCTCTCGCCAAGAACACGTCTAGTAGCCCTTGGTTGGATTTCTAATAGTATTGGTGCAAAACATCCTATTAAAGAGATGATAGCCCTCGCCCATAAACAAGGCTCTAAAGTGCTTATTGATGCAGCGCAGGCAGTAGCTCATATTCCAATAAATGTTAAGGATTTAGATGCAGACTTTCTAGCATTTTCATCTCATAAATGTTATGGACCTACAGGGATAGGCGTCCTTTACGGTAAAAAAGAATGTCTCGAAGATCTTCACCCCTGGCAGGGGGGTGGAGATATGATTGATACAGTTACCTTTGCAACATCCACTTACACAAAAGCCCCTCTACGCTTTGAAGCGGGCACTCCTATGATTGCCGAAGCTATTGGGTTTAAAACAGCTATTGATTACCTGAGCACGATAGGCCTTTCTTCTATTCAAAAACATGAGGAAGCCCTCACTGCTTATTGTCTGGAGAAATTAAGCAAAATTCCAGGTATACGTCTTATAGGCGCCCCTAAGGAGAGAGGCAGCCTTATTAGCTTTATCCCTGAAAAAGCACACCCTCTAGACCTGGCCTCCTGGCTTGATCTAAAAGGTGTTTGCCTCCGTTCTGGACATCTCTGTGCACAGCCAGCTCTAAAGCTCTTTGATTGCACCTCTCTTCTTCGAATCTCTTTCGGTCTTTATAATAACCTAGAAGATATCGATGCCTTTATTTTCTATCTTCAAGAAGGGCTCCAAAAAATCACCTAATTAGTCATCCCTAAAACGGGTAGACTTAAACATCTAATATGCAAGATTTTATACAAATAACAAAAGTTAGCCAAAAAATCGTATCTTATTGAATACTTGTGTCTTATAGATTTTGTTAGGTTTAGGCTATCTCTGAACTTGGGTTAAATAGATCCTTCAAAAGTAAATGCGCATAATGAAAATTTGGAGCTAAGTTTATGGTTAATTTTCTGGTAATGGATGAGGATAGCAATCTTTCAATTACTAGACCTCTTTCGAAACTCATTAAAGTAGCTCCAAATTGTAAATGCCTGCGATCAAATTGAAACGCAGAGCAAATCTTTTACGTCTATTGCGGTAACGATCAGCTATGATCTTAAATCGCTTAATCATCCCAATAACATTTTCATTAGCCACGCGCTCTCTGGAGAGATTTTGATTGCTGAGTTTATCCTTTTTGGTCAGCGGATTCTTCTTACTTTTTTTCTTCGGCATTTGAGTCTTCGCGTGCAGTTTTTGCAGTCCCTGATATCCGGTATCTGTTATCACATTTATTTGAGGATGTATTTGCGTTTTTGATTCTTTAAATAATCTGAAATCGTGTCTCTTTCCATTGGAGAATGCTAAGCAAATAATTTTTAAACTCTTCTTATCTACTACAAGCTGAGTCTTTAACGTGTGTTTTTTCTTTTTCCCAGAATAGAAAAACTTTTGTTTTTTTTAAGATCGTTCAATCGGAGTTTCTGTAGCATCGATTAAAACAACCTCGTATTCCATATCGCTTTTTAAAAGCGCCTTACGACCAGGTAAAGCAAAATCAGGATGTTTAATCAAGGTGTCCTCAACCCATCTTACAGCCTTGTAAGCACTACTTTCACTGATATTGTAGCTCTGGCTTATGTGAAAATAGGTTCTGTATTCTCTCAGATATTCTAAGGTCATTAAAAGCATATCCTCGACTCTCAATTTACTCTTGCGGCCACCTTTGATTTTTTTCATCCTATCGGCTTCTCTTAAAATCGAAACCATCTTGTCAAAAGTTGTACGCTTAGTCCCTGATAAACGACGAAATTTTTCATCATTCAATCCTTTCACCTTTTCAAATTTCATAAAATCCCAAATGGCTTGGAGTATCAAGGAAATCTGATATTGAGTCAAAACCCTAGTTTCGAAAGAGGTCTA
>VFKH01000054.1 GCA_009885615.1 Parachlamydiales bacterium | reverse complement strand
GGGCAAATACGTTAGCCGGCAGGGATAATGTCAGTCCCAGAACGGTGAGAAAATAAAGCGCGCTCTTAATAGAGGATGCCAGCCCTGCGCTTTTTCTTTCCGAGGTTGAGTTCAACTACTTAGCGAGCTATTTTCCCCCAATCTTTACTTCCGGCACAAAACGAAATTTCGGATTTTTCTTTGCAAGGTATCATTTTTATTATCCTTTTTATCTATTTCCCTACTTAAAATCACAGTATATATAATATTTATTATTATCTACTGTGTTTTTAGAGCTGCTCATTTTAGGGAGATGACCCAAGAATAACCGGCCAATAGCCCTCTAGAAGATTCTTAAATCACTAACATAAACTGTTTTATCGAGTTATAGCCTAGGAGATTTTTTATCGTAAGTCGCTGACTTTAAACAGATGAATGTTTTTCTGTCTCTGGAGGGTAAAAATATTATCTATTATAATAGGCAACTTTCGAACCTCAATTCTAGTTTTGAAGGAGGTCTAATGATTCGAAGCACCTCGGCTTCTTGATAAAATCTTCTTAACTACCTCATTTTCAACTTTTTTGAATATATTGTCTGCATTTGTCTAAATTCCTATTAACTTAAGCTTTACGCGACAACTACGCTGACAAAGGGGGTGATCCAGCTGCTGGACTATTTAAGAATCTTGTGATTCTATCATGACTGATTTCCCCATCCAATAGATCTGTAAGATTGTAATGCATGATGGTTTTGAGCAATCAAATAATCTGCGTGGATATCTAGAAGATTCTTGTTTATTCTTCCCCCTATAATTTAAACAAGAATTGGTACTCTTTGTGAAGAAGTTTTATCAAGCTATTTTTTCATTCGATCACGCTTGTTGGGGTTAAACGGTGCGCCCTTTGCAATCCGGTTATTTGGTTTTTAGACCTCAACTGCGTAAGGTGAGAGGCTAAGAATTAATTTAAGCAGTTGATTATAAAGTGTTTGTTGATAGTAATCTTCATTACAATTTATCGTTGAATTTCAAAAAAGCCTTTCTCAAGCACTCTAAAACAATAACCAATCTGAGAATTATGTATGAATGAACAAATGACGTTATTTAGCCTTCCAAATGCCTTTAAAAGTAATAATTGTGAAAAAATCTATAAAGGAAAACCTCGAACTGTAAAACCTCAAAGAGGTCAAATTGAAATGATGATGTTTTCAATAGATCAATTGATTCCTGCTGATCACAAGGCTCGGTCTGTTTGGAAATATGTTGAAAAACTTGATCTTTCAAAGTTTCTACTGAAAATTGAATCTACTGAAGGTTTTGTTGGAAGACCTGCAACTGATCCTCATATACTTTTAGCTCTTTGGCTTTATGCTACAATTGAAGGGATTGGACAAGGTCGTGTGATTGAAAGATATTGTTCCGAGCACAATGCATTTAAATGGATTTGTGGTGGTGTAGATGTTAATTATCATACGATTAATGATTTCAGAGCAAATAATGAAGAGTGTTTAAACGAATTAATCACGCAAAGTGTTGCTATGCTCATGACTGAAAATCTCATCACTTTAGAGGAGATTTCTCAGGATGGGATAAAAGTAAGAGCGCACGCAGGAGCCTCATCATTTCGTCGTAAAGATAGACTTAAAAATTTTCAAAAGATTGCAAAAGCGCATGTTGAAAAATTAAATAAAGAAAGATATGAAACACCGTCGGATGTTTTTAACAAAAAGAAAATCATAGAAAATCAAAAAGCTATTGATAGGGAATCCAGAATAAATCAAGCGATTGAAGAATTAAAAAAAATAACCGAGCAAAAAAAAAGAGTTCTAAAAAAACAACGCAAGACTTTAAGCGAAAAAAAAGAAGAAAAAATAAGAGCATCGATAACGGACCCTGAATCTAGAGTAATGAAAATGGGAAATGGGGGGTATAATCCTGCTTATAATGTACAGTTAGCAACAGACGTTAAAACACAAGTTATTGTAGGAATGAAAGTCACTAATCAAGAGATGGATATGGGATTAATGAGTCAAATGCAAACACAAGTCATCAATACGTTTAATATAAAACCAAAAAAGTAGTTGGCAGATGGCGGTTATGTCCAACATGAAGATATTGATAGAGTCGCAAAAATAAACCCCGAATGTCGCATTTATATGCCTCCTAGACACTCTCAAGACCCGGGAAGCTATTTACCAAAAGAAGGTGAAAGTCAATGCATTAAAGAATGGCGCATTAACATGGGAAAAGTAGAATCCAGGAAAATTTACAAAAATCGTGCCGCAACTTCTGAATGTGTTAACGCAAATGCTCGAAATAGAGGTTTACAGCAATTTTTTGTGCGGACATTAGCTAAAGTCAGTTCTAACATGTGTCTTTTTGTTATCGTGCATAATATGATTAGATTTTGGGATTTACGTAGCTAAGGGCTGGCATATAAAAAGGTTATAAGATTTCATGTGGGTTGGCATTAAAGGAGCAAAAAATGACTTAGAAAAGGATTTATTTATTATTGATATGAAATCCAGATTGAGAGAATAACGAGGCCAAATTTTAAGGGGAATTTCGGTCAGAAATATTGATGGCAGATCCGCAATTTTTTCTCAGCCTCTGAGTAATTAACAGAAGCAAGAGGCGAGGGTAGATTGAAATTCATACTTTGATTAGCAGCGCCTACTAGACCATAAATATCTATACGATCCCAAAGCTTAAGTGTTAGAACGCCTGTATTAGAGAAAATCGAATAGTTCTGTAGGGGTAAGAATCCTTAGCTGACAATTTACGATTAAATACATAATCACCTCTAAAAGCAGCACGTGCCGAAAACCAGTTGCAGCCATCGCATAAGAAGATACCCTTTCTATGAACAGCTGCAGCATTAGGGCTGAGAACAGGTTCTTTAATCCAGAAAGATAGTTCTTTAAAAATTTAAGATAGAGTGAGGAATATCCTTAATTATGATACATTTTTAGAGATAAACCCGTTGAACTTGGGTTAGGAATACTTGCTTAAGTATAGATCTTTTGTAGGCGTTAAAGTTGCTTTTGAAAGATCTCTAATAAAATCAAACCAAAGCCTAACTTGAGAGATAATTTTTTTAATTTGGCAGTTTTTAATTCGGAAAGACTTCGGCAGGCTTCTAAGAGCTCTGTTAGGATCCAGTAAAGATGAATTTCATTGTCATTTTTAGAGATATCAGGTAACTTGTTATCTTATTTTTAATAAGGAACTCACATGAAACAAAAAACTCATCCTGACTACCAAGATGTATTGTTTATAGACTCATCTAATGGGGCCCGTTTTATCTGTGGAAGTACAGTTAAAACGAATAAAAAAGAAGTCGTTAATGGCGTAGAATATCCAGTTGTCCATGTTTCAGTCTCTTCAGCTTCCCATCCTTTCTTTACAGGAAGTAAAGGTCTTATTGACACGGAAGGGCGTGTACAGAAATTTATGAACCGCTATAAAAAAGCAGAAAGTCAACTTAAAGAAGTAGCTGTTCAGAGCGAACCTAAAAAAGAAAAGACAAAAAAAACGCATTCTAATTCTAAATAATTCAAAAGAATAAATTTAGGCAGAAGTGGAAAATAAAATAGAGCGGTTACTAGGGCGTCTATCCCAGGTGGAACAGCAGCTTCTAGACCCCTCTATTTTTTCCGATCAGAAAATCTATAAGTCACTCACCCAAGAGCACGCTCATTTAAGCGAAGTAAAAAAAATTTCAGAAGAACTCCTAAAGGTCGTAAATGCCCTGCAAGAAAACCGAGAACTTCTTAAAACTGAAAATGATGTCGATTTTACTCAAATGCTTCGGGAAGAGATAGCCATCTTGGATAAATCCGTCCCCCTTTTAGAGCAACGGTTGGAAGAACTTCTTGTTCCCCCAGACCCAACTGACAGCCGCAATACTATAGTAGAGATAAGAGCTGGAACGGGTGGGGATGAGGCGTCTATTTTTGTAGGTGACGTAGTGCGCATGTATCAATTTTTTGCTAATAAAATGGGATGGCGTTGTGAAATGTTATCAGCTTCTCCTTCGGAACTAGGTGGTTATAAAGAAGCCGTAATGGTTCTTGCAGGACTAGATGTATACCGCTTTATGAAATATGAGGGGGGGACTCATCGCGTTCAGCGTGTTCCTCGCACAGAGACACAGGGACGTGTTCACACCTCGGCAATCACTATTGCAGTTCTTCCAGAGCCAGATGAAGATGAGGATATCGTTATTGATGAGAAAGACCTGCGTATTGATACCTATAGGTCGTCAGGTGCAGGTGGACAGCATGTTAACACAACCGACTCAGCTGTACGCATTACGCATATCCCAACCGGTGTAGCCTGCTACTGCCAAGAAGAGCGAAGCCAACATAAAAATAAAGATAAGGCTATGCGCCTTCTAAAAGCCAAGCTTGTAGAAGAAGAGCGCCGTAAAAAAGAGGCTGCGATCTCCTCACAGCGTTCTGCACAAGTAGGCTCAGGAGATAGATCTGAGCGTATTCGGACCTATAACTTTCCACAAAATCGCTTAACAGACCATAGAATCGATCTAACATTATATAATCTCTCTGCTATTATGGAAGGGGAGCTATTAACAGTTTCTAAAGCGCTTGTTGCTTATTTTCATCAGCTTAGATTACAAGGTTAATGAAAGTTCGCGATTTAATTTCGCTTGGGCATGACGCTCTGGATGTAGCTGCGGCCTTTTTAGGCAAAAAGCGTCTAGAGCTTTATATGTATCTAGAGGAAGAGGTTGATGATAGTTTAATAGACAGGTTAAGGGATGGGGAGCCTTCAGCCTATATTATTGGTTATGTAGACTTTTTTGATACTCGTATTAGAGTAGATCCCCGCGTCCTTATTCCAAGACCTGAAACAGAAGAACTGATGACATTAATAAAAAATCCAAGCGGAAGGGTTCTTGACTTATGCTGTGGCAGTGGAGCTATAGGGATTAGTTTAAAAAAAAAGTATCCTGCATTGGATGTCACTTTGGCAGATATAAGTGGGGCCGCTTTGGATGTGGCCAAGCAAAATGCGCTAGATAATAAAGTCGATGTCCACTGTGTACAAAGTAATTTTTTAGAAAGCATTAAAGAAACTTTTGATATAATTATTTGCAATCCACCCTATGTTACGGAAAGTGAGTGGGAAGAGATTGCTACAAAAGAGTATGAACCACGATTAGCTTTTGTTGGAGGTTTGGAGTTTTATCAAAAACTAAGGAGGGAAGCGGCCTCTTTTTTAAATGAAAAAGGGAGACTCTATCTTGAGATAGGTGCATCGCAAGGCCCTGATGTTCTAGCTCTTTTTGATCCTTACTCGAGGAGGCTTATAAAAGACTTATCTGGGCGTGATCGTTTTTTATTGGTCATTTACTAAAAAGTTCTCTATAATTACAGTACTTTTTATGTTTGGCGCGTTAACAGAAACCTTTTCTAGGATTAGATCCTCCTTGGCTTTTCAAAAGAAGCTGTCTGAGAGTAATATTGCAGATGCCTTTCGTGAAGTGAGAATCGCCTTGCTTGACGCAGATGTTAGCTATTCAATAGTAAAAGAGTTTATTCGCCGCGTAAAAGAAAAAGCTCTAGGGGAAAGTGTTCTCAAATCTGTTGAACCAGGTCAGCAGTTTGTGAAGATTATGCACGATGAACTCGTGATTCTTATGGGAAGTATTGAGCCTGAGATCCCTTTAAAAGGGGTGGTCATGCTGGTGGGTCTTCAGGGCTGTGGTAAGACAACACAGGCCGCAAAGTTAGCTTATTTTTTAAAGAATAAGAAAAATAAGAAAGTGCTTCTTGTAGCATGTGACTTGCAAAGACCGGCAGCTATTACGCAGTTAAAATTGCTGGGCGCCCAGGCAGAAGTGGATGTTTTTTTCATAGAAGGGGAATCCGATCCCGTTGTAGTTGCGAAAAAGAGTTTGGTTTATGCCGAAAAAAACGGCACAGATGTAATTATTCTCGATACAGCAGGAAGATTGCATATTGATGAAGAGCTTATGAAAGAGCTTGAGCGCATTAAAGAGGCTACAAAGCCACAAGAGATCTTGTTCGTGGCCAATGCGGCAACAGGACAGGATGCTGTAAATGTTGCTGAGCAGTTTCATAAAAGAGTTAGTATGACCGGTGCTATTTTAACGATGTTAGATGGTAGTGCACGAGCTGGAGCGGCTATATCGATTAGAGAAGTCACTGGAGTGCCTTTAAAATTTGAAGGTGTTGGTGAAAAACTAGGAGATTTACAGCTTTTTAATCCACAGTCAATGGCTGACCGTATTTTGGGTATGGGTGATACGATTAATCTCGTTAAAAAAGCCCAAGAGCACATGGACGAGGTTGAAGCCAAAAAATTAGAAGAGAAACTCCTTAAAGCCACCTTTACCTATGGAGACTACTTAAAACAGCTACAGATGGTCAAGAAAATGGGTTCTTTGAAAAGCTTACTTAAGATGGTTCCGGGCATGTCTCAAATGGGAGCCCTTGATATGAGTGAAGATAAGTTTTTGACCGCGGAGGCAGTAATCCTATCTATGACAGAAAAAGAACGCCAGGAAAGGGATGAGCTCTCAATGAGTCGAAGAAAGCGTATAGCTAAGGGTAGTGGTACTGCTCTTGATGAAGTGAACAAAATAGTTAAAAATTTTCAGCAGGCAAAGCAGTTCTTTAAGAATATGCCAAGTCAAAAAGGTTTAGAAAAAATGTTAGGAGGCACGAAATGGCGCTAAAAATTCGTCTAAGAAAGCAAGGTAGTAATAACCGTCCATTTTATCGTCTAGTTGTTGCCGATGTGCGCACAAAACGTGATGGTAAATATCTTGAAAATCTCGGTTGGTATAATCCCATCACTGCAGATAATAATGTTCTCTTAAAAGAAGAGCGTATCTTGCATTGGTTTCAATTAGGTGCCATGATTTCGGATAACGTATTAAATCTCGTGAAGAAAAACGCACCTGAACTCGCAAAACAAATGCGCGGACAGACCACAACCAAATAAAAAAGAGGTGCAATTCGATATTATATCTCTTTTTCCTGGGTATTTTAAGGGGCCTTTTGATGAAAGCATCTTAAAAAGAGCCAGAGAGAGGGGTCTTTTGGAGATTAATCTGATAGATATCAGGGATTTTTCAACTAAAAAATGGAAAAAAGTCGATGACCGTCCTTTTGGGGGAGGTCCCGGAATGATTTTGATGGCAGAGCCTGTTGTGGCTGCCATTAGAAGTGTTAAAAAGGAAAAAAGTCATGTAGTGGGGCTCTCCCCGCAAGGGAGTAAACTAGATGCAAAAAAAGCTAAAGAGCTCTCCTTTTATGAACATTTAATTTTAGTCTGTGGCCATTATGAGGGGATAGATCAAAGAGCAATAGATTTAGAGGTCGATGAAGAAATTAGCATAGGTGATGTGGTTCTTACAAATGGTTGCCTTGCCGCTATTGTGCTAGTTGATAGCGTTGTGCGCTTTGTGCCAGGAATTTTAGGGCACAAAGATGCAGCAGAAAACGATAGTTTTCAAAATGGATTTTTGGAAGCTGGTCAATATACAAGACCCGTTTTCTTTGAAGGTATAGAGGTTCCCCCTATTTTAAGAGGAGGGAACCATAAGGCAATTAAAGACTGGAATGAGGCGCGCTCTAGAGAAAAAACAGAGCTTGTAAGACCAGATCTTTTAAAACCTGATTTTTTTGGCAGCTCTTTTAAGAAGTAATCTAGTCTCAACGTTCTTTTTAAGAAATTTTGCCAAAGTATATAGCCCTGAGGGCTTTATTCAAGAAAAATTTCTTGAAAATAGCTTATGAAAAGAGTGCAATATAATAAGAAAGATCCAAAATATGGGTTAAACGAGAGTAATAAGGAGTCAAAATGAGCACAGAAAAACTTCTGAGTCAATTACGAACAGAACAAATCAGAGAGACAATTGATTTTTCAATTGGAGATACTATCCGCGTACACCTACGTGTCAGAGAGATTGTTCAAGATGTTGCTGGCAAAGGATCAAAAAATAATAAAACAGCTGCTAAAGCACAGGAAAAAGAACGTATCCAAGTGTTTATGGGCACAGTAATTGCTCGTAAAGGTGCAGGAATTTCGGAAACATTTTCTCTTTACCGCATTGCTTACGGCGAATCTATGGAAAGAGTTTTTCCTCTTCACAGTCCTAAAATTACAAAAATTGAATTAGTAAAACGCGGTAAAGTAAGACGCTCTAAGCTTTACTATCTCCGTGGTACCTCTGGTAAGAAAGCTAAAATTCAAGAACTTCTTGGTCCTCGTAAAGAGACTAAAGTGGCTGCTCCGACTGCTGCTCCTGAAGTTCATGTTGAAGGCTGAAAAAAAAAGGCTTCTAAGACTTAAAAGCTTAGAAGCTGAAATAAAGGCTCAAGGCTATAAGATTATTGTTGGTATTGATGAAGTAGGACGAGGTCCCCTGGCAGGGCCAGTCATGGCTGCTGCCTGTTTTATTCCTGATTATATTTTTATAGAGGGAATTAAGGATAGTAAGCTCCTCTCGCCTAAAAAAAGAGCTCATATTTTTGAAGTAATACGTAATAATTCTGAAGTTATTTATGGGGTAGGTGCAGCCTCAGCCGAAGAAATTGACCTATTGAATATATACCAAGCAACTAGGCTTGCTATGGCTAGGGCCATAGAAGGACTCCCCATAAAGCCGGATTATCTTCTTATCGATGCCATGGAGTTACCTGATAGCCCCTTCTCTCAAAAGAAGGTTATTAAAGGGGATCTTGTAAGCTACTGTATAGCAGCAGCTTCGATCATAGCAAAAGAGAAGCGTGATGCACTTATGCAAGATTTTGATAAAGAATGGCCTCAATATGGTTTTGCCCAACATAAGGGATATGGAACACTTATGCATAAAAATGCTATACAATTACATGGGCTATGTTCTATACATAGAAAAAGTTTTAATAAATCCTTATTAATGCTATAATTGTTTTAATTAATTATATCAAAAGTGGTGTTTATCATGATCGGCCGAATTTGCGATCCAGTCTTAATGCCTGTTTGTACATCTAAAGAATCAAGTACTTGGGCTAAACAAGTGGTAGCTTTTCCTGGGCAAGAGGATGTTTCTAGAGGGAAACTACAGATAGCCGAATATGTACGATGTAAATTAGGTCTTAAGGAGTTAAAGCAAGATTTAAAAGATGTGGTTAAAGTAGAAAGCCGTGTAAGTACAATGGAAGTAAGTCTTACGAAGTTAAAGCAAGATTTAAAAGATGTGGTTAAAGTTTGTTATTGGCTTAAAGTAGCAATTGCTATTCTAACATTAGCCGCACCTATCTTAGGAATGACGGTAGCCTTATGGACTTTATTCCCTGCAATAGGTCTGGGAGCTATTCTCTATGGAAGCTCTTTCTATAAGGCCTATATTCAAGAGAATCTAAAAAAACAAATTAGCTCTTTAAGTAAAGAAAAAGGGCTATTAGATTTAAAGCACCAGTCCTTGTTAGATAAGAAGGATGAGGAAATTTTTCGGCAGAGTTTAGTAAGTGCTAGCAAATCAAGCCAGCAGTTATATGAACGTGTTAAGGTTGCTGTAAATAAGGAGCCTTGCAAAAACAGGGACTCTGAATTCAATCAAGGAGTGCAAGCACTAAATCAAATCCTTTCCAAAGAAGAAAGCAATAGCCATAAATATAAAGTAGCTGCTTTTTTACTAGAGGTAGTTAATGTTATTATGAACGGAGGAGGCTCTGTTTTAGCCATAGCTTTACTACAGCCATGGATAGCCCTACCTTTTACAGCTATTGGTTATGCTGGTTATTTTATAGCATGGCATTTTAGGGACCTTTCCGAAGCAAACAACCAAAGTAGCTTATTTGATTACAAGGTTTCGCTGGGGAAATTGGATAGCGACTATAAGACATATAAAAAAGAGGTAATGTCTTATGCAGATTGGCTTATAGTCAAGAATCGCTCTGCTCTTCACAGCGGACACAGCACGATCAAGACACCTGGAGCCTGGACTACAGAAACTCCTGTTAGGATAGGAGAACCTGTAAAAGCTCTTGGTTACTTAAATATTGATTATCATATGCCTCAATATTCAAGAACACATAATGAGAACAACTATACCAAACCCCTGTCTGGGCACCTTTTGTGAGCCTAGTCGAAATGGGCTAGAGATAAAGCGTCAGACTGGGTTAGTACGAGGGGTCCTCAATTAGGAGGCTTGCTATAAACTTGTAATAGGGCTTTGTAGGGAGGGGCACGAGGAATGAATAGCAATAAAAAGCATATAAAATTTAAGCAGGAAGAGTGAGTTTTAGACTTGGTCGAGTAAAGCCGCCCAATAGCTCAAAGAGGCCAAGTCGGATAAGAAAGTATTAAAAATAGGATTTAGGAGAGAAGATTTCAGATTTTACAGAAAAATTTATGCATTTCACCTCAGGTTAATATGCAAGATGAGCTTTTATCTGGCCAAAGGCCCGGCCTGGTGTAGGCGTGGGAGCTTTTGATTTAATCAAAAGCATAGAAGCTCTTTGTTTAAATAGACGTTAGGGCAATAGTTCATGCAAAGCAGAATTAGCAAATGGAATACGTGATCTTGCATAGAAAGTGCATAAGCTGAATGGAAAATCGAACTAACATGGGCTACACTCCTATTTTAAGGCTTTCTTACTTGCTGGATGATTTAGATAATAGAGAAGAATGTGATCGGTTAGTACTATGTATTTGAAAACAGCTGAGCAGCAAGAAGAGCTCTAACGGGCTGAAGGTTGGATTGGCCAAAACGAGGTGCCGCTACTTGAGCCATAAGAGCATCTAAAGGGTCTGTATTCCCTTTTAAAGCTTCAGGCAAAGTTTTAATAATTGCCTTAGGCGAAACAAAAGGGAGAAGGTCATCATTGTAACCCTCTGTAGAATAATCCTCAAAAAGAAGGGTTGGAAGAAGGTTTTTTTTCCGCATAGAACTATCCACCATTTTTGCTAAATTATAGCCAGCAGAAAGGCCCTTCACCTTACCAGTCTTTGGCGACTTTTGATGAGGAAGTTCGACAGATGCTTCTGGAGCCATATTTTTATCGGCTGTATAGACTTTATAGCGCCAATCATTAGCCAGGAGGCCTGCATCATAGGGGGCAGATTTTAAGAAAAGGCTTCCTAGGCACCCAGGTTGCCTATGGATTTCCAAACTATTAAGAGGCTCAATAAAAGAATTGTTTTGAGGGTTATTTTTTGCCCAATCGTTATAACAGGGTGCTTTAAGAGCCCCTTTAGAATTTCCTAAAAGGATAGTCATGAGATTGGGTCCCCCTCCGCTACGTAGGGGTTTTACCCAAAGTGGGATGAAAGAATCGCCCTCATCAGCGCTAAGACTAATGGTATGCGGTTTTAACATAGTCGGTCCGTAGTCATTAACCCAATTTGTGATAACATGCATTTGTTCGAAAGAGGTTAAATTACTAAAAAGGCTGTTATTTCGGTTAAAACCACCACAAGTGCGAGGAGCATTGGTTAATATAATTTTGGAAGCTTTGATTTCAGGGGCGTTCTTCAAAGTAGTATTTACCTGATAGAAGACTCGTTCAGCGGACAAGTCTATTAAAGAACTTATAGCCAAGAGAGCCTCTCTATTAGGGGGCGTGTAAGTCCCTGCTTTAATAGAGTCTAGATAGGAGGGGAGATTTGCTCTAGAATTATTTATATCCATAATATCCTAAAAATGAAAACTATAAAGTAATTGCTAAAATTTTTCAACTAATATAGTTTTTATTGTAGAAATTATTAAATTTTTTAAAATTAAAGTTTATGGTATTCGGCATTTGAAATGCGGTAAAAGCGGATTTCTTTCTATTTTCATTAAAGACACCTAGGGGAGGATATTATAGTATTTATCTAAGTCTATTGCTAGGGTTTAAAGCTCAATCTCCCATACAACCTCAGCAGCCAGATGGAATTAAACGATTGGCTGTTAGTTAGATGCTGCCGGATAATCCCATTTAAATAATTACTCAGCCCCTTTTTTCCAGAAGGATGTAGGTGAGCAAAATAAATATTTGCTTAATAACTATCCAGTAAAACGTCAGATAGATTTGCCATAAAGGTCTTAAATAAAGGTAGAAAGGAATCTGCTTACGAAACACTTCAAAGTTTAAATATATAGGGAAATTATCTTTCAAACTAGGCTTTTTTGCATAGAATTCTTTGACTATATCAGGTATCATTTTTGTTTCTAGTGTTTCTAAAGCTAAAATGGTATTAGTGGAAGAACCTAGTATGTGGAGGCCTAACGTGAACGAAAAAAAGAAGCTAGCAGAGCAGTATTTAGCCGTCGCAAAAGAGCATCTAAAAAACAAAACCGAGATAGGTGCTGCTGAAGAGGCTCTTTTAGAGTGTGATAAACTAGACCATCAAGATGGGACCCTTTGTTTAGAAATAGGGCTGATTTGGCAGGAAATAGGGCAGTTTGAAAAGGCTATCGAATCTTTTTCAAAAGGTTCTTTTTTTTTACCAACTCCCTTTTATGCACTTGTGGCTTTAGCTAAAGCATATACCTTGCTTGGACGTTTGGATGGAGAGGGGTGTTATTTTAATAAAGCCGAAACCTGTTTTAATGAGGCTAAAGTTTTTTTGAGTACCGCGCAGGATGAGCAATTTCATTTTACATGGCAATGGGCAGTTACCCTTCTTTGTGCATCATATGCTTCGGGCGAAATAGAGGATTGGCATTCAGCATTGGCTAAATTTGATGAGGCTAGTCGTCTTGCGAGTAAAACAGAACCGCTTTTCCTACAACAAAGAGGAGAATGTCTTGCAGCTTTTGGGGTCCATATAAATAAAAAAGAGTACTTACTTCAAGCTATCCATCTTTTTAATGCGGCCCTGCCAATAGCGGAAGATAATAAAAATCTAAGTTACCAGCTTGGATCCTCTTATTTTCATCTCTTCTCCTTAACATATGATCGCCATTATTTTGAAAAGGCCCTTCATTATCTACAATTATCACAAGAGTCACCACCTCTTGCTCTGCAAAGTGGGCATCTTTTAGCGCACCTGTATCTTGAATATGGAAAGATTTTTGATGATAGTATCCTTTTCACAAAAGCTTTAGAGCAATTTGAAGCTCTGGAATCAGCTGAGGTTACAACCTCTTCCATGTTTGCAGGTTTTTGTGAAACCTTAACCCGTTTGGCACTTCTAGAAGACCGTGTGGATTACTTGCGCCTTGCTAAAGAGAAAATTAGTCGTGGTTTAGAACTCTATCCCAAAGATGGGAAACTTCTTTACTGCCAGGGGGGATTAATGGTGGCCTTTGGTCACTACTTCTCAGATGCGCACTATTTTGAGCAAGCCATTATTCATTTAGAAGCTGTTATCAGTAACGACAAGGGCAATTTCATGCTCTGGCGCGCTTTAGCCGATGGCTACTTTTCTCACGCAGAAGCCCTACAAGACCCTTCACTTATGAAAAAAGCCATAGGATGTTTTGATGCGGCATTAAAGCTCAAAATGGATTTCATGCCTCTTTGGCTTGACTGTGCAACTGCTCGTCTGAGATTTGCAGAAATGGTTGATGAACAGATAGTTGCTATTGAGGCAGTTGAGCATTTTGAAAAAGCATTAAGGATGTTGGCGGCATCTGAGCCATCCGAATGTGAGCAACAGCTCAAAATAGAGTGTATGATTCGCTATGGGGCTGTTCTAGATCTTCTAGGGGATATGACAGGGGAAATTATTTATTTTGAAAAAGCCGTAGATGTCCTTCAAAAAGCCCATCTAAGTGGTGAGACCCCCCTCCATGCCCGTTATCAACTAGCCCTGTGTCTATCGCATTTAGGAGAGGTGACAGGAGAGCCTGATAGGTTCCTTCAGGCCGTTGAGCATTTCAGCTACTTGGCAGCGCTCGAAGATGAAGAAGCCTATTACTGGACCGATTGGGCAGTAGCATTACTTAACCTTTCTCAGTGCCCAGAAAACGAGGGCCATATCGAGTATTGGTTCGATCAAGCGGAAAACAAGCTACGCCATGCCTCTACTTTAGGAGACATTCAAGCTTATTATTACCTAGCATGTCTTTTTTCCTTAAAAAAAGAGTGTAAATCTGCTATTTTCTATCTAGAAAAGAGTAAAAAGTTCGGGGCCTTACCGATGGTCGATGATTTATTTCAGGATCATTGGCTTGAGAATGTAAAGGAGACAGAGCTCTTTAGGCGTTTTATTATGAGTTTAAAGGATCCGGCAGTGTCGGATTGAATCTTTAAGCAGTCCATTATTAGTTTTAAAAAGTCCGGTTAGTTCGGATTAAGGTCATTCTTATGGCATCACGACGTTTTAATAAAGAGCTTTTAGCTGAAGAAGAGGAAGAGGAATTCCACACAAGTGCTGGGAATTTGATGGAGTCCAAAACTTCGCATTTAGATGATATTTTATCAGCTGAATTAGAAGAGGCTTTCCTTAAGGAAACATCTAAGATAAGGCTTCATTATGTAGCTAAAATTGCTAGTGAGCATACCCCTATTGACTTAGCGTATGCCGCTTGCCGTTTGCCCATAAGTGTGCGGCATATTTTATTTGATAATATGCCCAATATAGATGCCAAAGCTCTTTTTATGATCAATACAGACGGCAACACGCGCTCAGAGGTTTTGCGCCATCTAGATGATGAAGAAATCAAAATGCTTATACATAAAATGCCACCCGATGAGGCTGTAGAGGTATTAGATAACCTACAAGATAGACGTTTTCGTAAGGTTATGGAGCTTATCGACGTTAAAAAAGCAGCGCGTATATGTGAGCTGCAAAAGCACGATCGTCATAGTGCTGGTCGTCTTATGACCAATGAATTTTTTGCATTTCCTATGAATAATACTATTGCCGAAGCCTCCACAGCTATCCGAAATAATCCAGGCATTGATCTAACAAGGCGTATTTTTGTTCTAGACGATGAGGGAAAGCTCCAAGGATATGTACCGGCACGCAATTTAATTGTTAACCCTTCAAATCTTACCCTCAAGCAGGTAATGCGTTCTGTTCATCACAAAGTAGTTCCAGGTTCGACGCGAGAGGAGGTTGTAGAGCTCGTTGGACGTTATAAAATTCCAGCACTTCCCGTAGTGGACGAAAATAACTTATTAGTAGGTGTAATTACTTACGAGGATGTTGTTGAAGCTATTGAAGATATGACAGATGAAACAATGGCCAAAATGGCTGGTACTACTGAAGATGTCAGTGGGCATGACACTGTTATGAGGAGATTCTTCTCAAGAGCGCCTTGGCTACTTGTAACTGCCTGTGGAGGCCTTGTAAGTGCGGCCATTATTTCCTATTATCAAACTTTCGAAAAAGACCTTTTAGCATTCATTATTTTTTTTATTCCGCTTATTACTGGAATCTCGGGTAATGTCGGTATACAGTGTAGCACTGTTTTAGTACGTAGCATGGCTATTGGAACTTTATCGGCTGGTAACAAGAAACAAGCGATTTTACAAGAGCTTAATATTGGACTTATTACAGGGATGGCTTTTGGAATATTATGTGCTTTTGCTGTATGTGGACTTAAGGGGCTCGGACTTCAAATATTTAAGTTTAAACCATTAGATGCGGGCATTTTAGTAGGAACTGGAGTTTTTGGGGCCTGCTTAACTTCTTCACTATTAGGTGTTTTTGCTCCATTCAGTTTTGCCCGTTTTAAGATCGATCCCGCAGTAGCTTCGGGTCCTATTGTGACGGCTTTTAATGACGTGATTTCAATGGCAATGTTCTTTATTATTGCAGGCTTATTAAATACCTTTTACTTTACCTAAAAAGAGAAATTATTATGATCGTATTACAAATTATGGGGAACCTGGGTGCAGATCCAGAGGTGAGATTTACAGCTACAGGGCAGAAGGTTACATCCCTTCGAGTTGCTTGTAATAGCAAAAAATCGGGTAAAGAAGAAACAATTTGGTGGCGTGTTAGTGTATGGGGTGATCGTTTTGATAAGATGATTACCTACCTTAAAAAAGGTTCTATGATTATTGCCGTTGGTTCTATGAGTAAGCCCGAAATTTACACAAAAGACGGCACTCCTCAGATCTCTTTGAATATGACAGCTGAGATGCTGCTCTTCCCTCCTCTACCTAAACAAAATAGTGAGAAAAGTCCTAATGATGAAGGGTCTTCAGCCTATCCAGCAGCAGCTAATATGGCTATAAAGGGTCCTTCTAAACAATATGATTTTGATGAAGAACAAAACGATAACCTACCTTTTTAAAATATGAAATTATTAGTTGGATCCCTTAATGATGATTGTATAATTCTTCCTTTTTGGCAAAAAGAGGAGAATGCTCCTGATTTTAAATATAAAAACTTTGATTTACGTGCTCTACAGGCAAGTAAAGATTTCAAAGGTAATGAGGGGGAAGTTCTTTTTATATATCCAGAAAAAGGGCCCAAACGCCTTTTATTACTGGGCCTTGGTAAAAAAGAAGAGATAACGCCTGAAAGGTATCGAAGAGCCTATGCCGCTGCTACAAAGGCTGCTAATAGCAAAAAAATAAAGACTCTTACACTTATAGATTACAATAAGGCTATTGCTGAGGGTATTGCCCTTGCTAACTATGCTTTTGATACCTATAAGACAGATAAGCGCTCACTTGTTGAAGCTATTGCTTTTCTAAAAGCCGGACCTAAGATCCTCGCTGAATTTGAACAAGTCTTTACTGTTTTTGAGGGCGTATATGCAGCGCGTAATATGATAAATCTTAATGCGGATGATATGAGTCCTACTCATTTAGCTGCTTTTGCGGAAAAACTTTCAGCTCCCCATATTAAAGTGTATATACATGATAAAATATGGTTGAAGAAAAAGGGCTTAAATTTACTTTTAGCTGTTGGTAAAGGCTCTCATATAGATCCATTACTTATCGTAATTGAGTATCGGGGCGATGTTAAATCTAAAGAAAATACAATGGTTGTTGGCAAGGGTGTGACCTATGATACAGGGGGCCTTAATCTCAAAACAGAGATGGGCGATATGAAATGTGATATGGCAGGAGCCGCAGCAGCACTAGGGCTTATTGTTGCAGCTAAAGGTGTTAAGCTAAAGAAGAATATTACAGTTATTATTCCTACAACAGAAAATGCTATATCGAGTACGAGCTATAAGCAAGGGGATGTTTATACAAGTTATTTGGGAAAAACTATTGAGATTGATAATACAGATGCAGAAGGCCGTCTTATATTAGCAGATGCCCTTGCTTGGGGAAATAAAGAGTACAAGCCAACATGTATTATTGATATAGCTACATTAACAGGGGGTGTTGTTGTGGCTTTCGCTGAAGAAGTTACGGGACTAATGAGTAATAATGAGGCCTTTTCTAAAAAAATTCAAGAAGCCTCCGAACGTACTTTTGAACGTGTCTGGCCACTTCCACTGTATGATGAATTCAAGGATCTCTTAAAATCAGATATTGCTGACATTAAGAACTGTGGAAATAAAGGAGCCTCTTCTATTAAAGGGGGAATTTTCCTTAAAGAGTTCATTGGAGAGACACCTTGGGTGCATTTAGATATTGCTGGAACAGCTTATTTAGATGCAGAAAAACGTTATTTACCCAAAGGAGCAACGGGTGTTGGAGTGCGCCTCCTAATGGATTTTTTAGAAAATGAGTAAAATCAATCTTCTGCGTTACAGTATAGATAGTGTAGAAGAGATTGCCAATCTTCAATTAGTGGATATTACTGTTTCCGAAACAGAGACTACTTGGTTAGAAGTAGTTGGTATTGATGAACTCAATATAATTGAGCAGATAGGTGCTCAGATAGGCATGCATCACTTGGCTATTGAGGATGTCATTAGTATTAAGCAGCGCCCTAAGATTGATGATTATGAGAGGGGTATCTATATATCTTTAAGGACATTGGAATATATTAATGAGAAGATTATTGATGAGCAGATAAGCATATATATTTGTAAGGATATGGTAGTCTCATTTTCTGAAAGAGCTTCTGGTCTTTTTAATTCTCTCAAAGATAACCTAAGAGCTAAAAAAGGGATTCTAAGAAATCATGGGGCTGATTTTTTAGCCTATGCTATTATCGATACAGTTGTTGACAATTATTTTATTGCTCTCAATAAGATTAGTACTATTATTAATAGTCTGGAAACAGAGCTCTCTACTTTTGATATTGTGCAACACCTCAAGGATATTCATCACATTCAAAGACAGATTATTTCAGTACGTCAATCTATCTGGCCTGTACGGGAAGTTATCAATCATCTGCTGCGTGAAGAGCCTGGAACGCCACTGCTTACACCCATCACCTGTATTTACTTAAAGGATGTTTATGATCATGTCGTTCAGGTTATAGAAAATTTAGATCTTATGAGGGCTCTAAGTCGAGGCCTGCAAGATATGGCTATATCTTCTATGAGCTACCGGATGAATGAGATCATCAAAATTCTAACGATTGTATCTACTATTTTTGTGCCATTAACTTTTATTACAAGCCTTTATGGCATGAATTTTGAGTATATGCCAGAGATAAAGTCCAAATATGGATACATCGCCGTGTGGTGTCTTATGCTCGGTGTTGCACTTTTTATGATCCGTTATTTCCGTCGTAAAAGATGGATCTGAGACTTAAACAACATGGACATATCGCCTCCATTTGAATGACCGATTAAGATAACCCTTTGTAAATTCAGAAAGCACAAACAAAATTTTTTGCATACAAATTTCCTACCTGTAGTGGGTGTATCTCAAATATGCCGCCTACTTCACTTATGCTGGTCCCAGAAAAATAGACCACTATAGTTGTTAGTTTTTGCTAATCTATAAGGCCGAAGGAGGGCCGGAAGATGAAGCAAAAAAGAAGTGCCGAATTTAAGAG